>JBFILE010000212.1:0-6809 GCA_041599855.1 Thermoplasmatota archaeon | reverse complement strand
GGGTTCGCCCGTGCGTCGCGCGGCTTCATCGATGCAGGCATGGACTGTGGTTGCGGCAACATCGATCTCGATCCCCGGGCTCCGATCTCCCGGGACATAGCGGAACTTCGCCATGAGGTCTGGAGGCATGCAGGGGGTCGTTGCCCTTTTGGCCGCGTTCTCGGTGGCACGTGACTGCCAGGCTGCCGCGGCCGTGTTCCACTCAAGCCAGCGGAAGAAGCCGCCACGCGCCGAGGCCCACGGCAGCCCCGCCGAAGGCGAGTTCCGCGGCCAGGAAGCGCCGGTCCTGGAAGTACGTCCGGAGGTACGTGCGGAACGGCATGTCCTCGATCCCCGGCATCAGCCGGAACCCGATGACGTCCGCCTTCATCGGATTGAGCCGCAGCCCGTACTCCCAGATGTCGAGGGAAAAGTGGAGCATCGCGCCAAGGAGCACGAACCACGCCAACGGCTCGAAGAACGCGAGCATGACGAGGACGAGGGCGACGATCGGCGGGGAGTGCGAGAGGAAAGTCCGGTGGTTCCGCCCCGTGAGCAACTGGAACCCGTAGTCCCAATCCGTGAACACGCTTGCCAGGACGACCGCCGCAAACGGCCAGCCGTGGAGGTCGAGTGCGAAAGCAAGGGCCAGGCCCGAGGTGAGGTGCGCGCTCGCGAACACGTGGTCACACCTGATCATTCCGCGCGAAGCTGCCGAGCACCTTCACGAACGACGTGACTTCCGTCAGGTCCGCGAGGGCCTCCCGCACGTCGTCGTCGTCCCGGTGGCCGAGGAAGTCGATGTAGAACACGCTCTCGAACGGTTTCCCGCGACTCGGTCGGCTTTCGAGCTTCGTGAGGTTGATTCCCCGGGACGCGAATGCGCCGAGGGCCTCGTACAACGCACCGGGGCGGTCATCGGTCGCCATGACGATGGCCGTCTTCTGCTCGCCCTCACCCCGCGCCAATTGCGCGCGGTCAAGCACCATGAAGCGCGTCCGGTTCTCCTTGATGGTCTGGACGGCTTCGGCGAGGACCTCAAGACCGTAGATTCCGGCGGCGCGTTTCGACGCGACGGCGCCTTCGCCCGTCAGCCCCTTCTCGGCGATCATCTTCGCGGACCCTGCCGTGTCGTAGTGGACGACACCTTCGGCGCCCATCTCGCGGACGAAGCGCTCCGTCTGTTCGAGGGCACTCGGGTGGGAGTGGACGCGCTTGATGTCCGCAAGGGTCTGCCCGGGGAGCGCGAGGATGCAGTGGTCGATGGGGACGACGACTTCACCCACGACATAGAGGTCGAAGCGGCGGAGGAGGTCGTAGGTGCGGTTGATGCTGCCCGCCTGGCTGTTCTCCAGGGCCGCGACGGCGCGGTCCACCTTGCCCGAGGCGATGGCGCGGAACACGTCATCGAGTGACTCGTACGGGACCGCATCCACATCGTCGCCGAAGAACCGGTACGCGGCTTCCTCGCTGTAGGCGCCCGGCTCACCCTGGAACGCGACCGTTTGTCGTGCCACGAAGGAAGCGAGGTCCGCCTCCGTCTTGAACCTTGATGGTCCGACCGCTTTGCGGGCCAAAGCCCCACCTCCATTCATTGCGGGGCGGGCCCTTGGTCGTTTCATGCCCCCGGTCATCGAGGCGCAGGCGCTCGTGAAACGCTTCGGCGAAGTGACTGCCGTGAACGGCCTCGACATCGCCGTGGAACGCGGCGAAGTCTTCGGCCTCCTCGGTCCGAACGGCGCCGGAAAGACGACGACCATCCGCATGATCACGGGGCTCCTCGCGCCGACGGAGGGTGTCGTCCGCATCAACGGCCATCAAGTCCGCGCGAATGATCCGGAGGTCCGTGCCCGCGTTGGAGTCGCATTCCAGGACAACGTGTTCTGGGAACTTCTGACCTGCCGCGAAAACCTCGTGTTCGCGGCCGACATGTACGGCGTGCCCCGTGCCACCGCGACCACCCGGGCGGACACCCTCCTCTCGAAGCTCGGGCTGACGGACAAGGCCGGCGCCCACGCCGGAACCTTGTCCGGAGGCATGAAGCGGCGCCTGAATGTTGCCCTCGCCCTCGTCCATGACCCCGAGATTGTCATCCTGGATGAGCCGGAAGCGGGCCTCGATCCGCAGGCCCGCGTCGTCCTCCGCGAGTTCATCCAGGGCCTCGCAAAGGAGAAGACCATGATCGTGACCACCCACAACATGGACGAGGCAGAGCGGATCGCGGACCGCATCGCCATCGTGGACCACGGAAGGGTCATCGCCCTCGACACGCCCGCCGGTCTCAAGCGATCCATCGGCGAAGGCGACGTGGTCGAGATCCACGTGAGCGGCGACCCGCGGCCGGTGGCGGCGCGCATCATGAAGGCCGGTCTCGGCGAGGCGAAAGCCCTCGAATCCGAAGTGCATGTGCGCGGCCTCGACCTCGCCGCCCGCTTCGGCGGCATCCTTCAGGAGGTTGAAGCGAGCGGCGCTGAGGTCGTGGACGTGCGGTACCGCGGGAACAGCCTTGAAGACGTGTTCATCACCCTCACCGGGAGGGGGATGCGCGAATGACCGCGAAGATGCTGTCCATCGCGGTCAAGAGTTGGCGTGAAAGCATCCGGGAGCGCCGGGCCCTGCTCCTCACCTTCGGCATCCCCATCGTGTTCATGGTCATCTTCGGCTTTGCATTCGGCGGCGATTCCGAGGACAATCCCGTGGGCATCGCAGTCATCAACAACGATGCCCCGGGCCCGGGCCAACCGGCCCTCGGGCAGGCATTCGTGGACGCGTTGAACGGTGTCGATGCGTTGAACGTGCGCGAGATCGACGACCGGGACGCCGGGATCGAACGGGTGGAATCCCGGCGATCCGCGACGCTCGTCGTGATCCCACGGAACTTCAGTGCCGCCATCGGTGGGTGGTCCGCGCCCGCCTCGCTGGAAATCGTGGGCGATCCAAGCTTCATGAGCTCCGGAATTGCGGAGAGCATCGTGACGGCCGTCCTTGACGACTTCGTGGCCCGGGCCCGCGGCGGCGAGGCCGAGCCGGACCGGGTGGCCATCGCCAGCATCCCGGTCACAGGCTCCGAGCCCCGGAGCACCTTCGACTTCATCGCGCCCGGCCTCATGGTGTTCGCGATCCTGAACCTCGCGCCGCAGACCGCCGCCGTCCTCGCGGCCGAAAGCGAGCGTGGCACGCTCACCCGGCTGAAGCTCTCCCGGATGACCGCCTTCGACCTCCTCGCCGGGGTCAGCCTCGCCCGCGTCGCGGTGAGCGCCATCGCGGTCATCCTCATGTTCGGGGCAGCCCTCGCCATGGGCTACCGGCCCGAAGGCAGCCTCCTTGCCGCCATCCTCATCGGCGTCCTCGCGAGCCTCGCCGTCATCGGACTCGGCCTCATCGTGGCCGCATTCGCGAAGAACCGGGACGATGCGGCGAACATCGGGACCCTGATCGCGATCCCGGCAAGCTTCCTGAGCGGGGCATTCTTCCCCATGCCGGACACGACCCTCTTCCAGATCGGGGACCGCGCGATCGAGGCGTACGACATCCTGCCCACGACCCATGCGGCGAACGCGATGCGGCAGGTGCTGACCTTCGGGAACGGGCTGGACACGATCCTGTTCGATTTGGCCGCCATGACCGTGCTGGCAGTGCTGCTGTTCGCCGTGGGATTGGGACTCTACCGGGCGAAGCGGTTGGCGGCGGATTGAGATCCGGACAGGCCGGCGGGGCGGGGATTGGGCCGCACGTGGTGCGACCTCCGGAGACCACCGCCGAACGGGTGTGCCCCCACCCGTTCCGCATTCCTTGAACGGGTGTGCCCTCACCCGTTCACCCCCCGGTTCCCGACTTTCCTCTCGCCGGACCACCCCGGGATCCAGCGACCCCTGCCCACGCAGCAGCCGCCGCCGCCGTCGCCGTCGCCGCGATCCCCGGCGAATCCTTCAAATAGTGCGGGTCGATTGCCGACTCGATGGCGAACCCCAAGCCCTCACCCTCCATCTACAATTACATCGGCCTTGCCTTCGTGCTCGGGTTCTTCGGCATGATGCTCGTCGGTGGAATGTGGAACGCGTTCGGAGGCCACATGCGATTCGGTGGCTATATGTACGCGGTCGGAGCGGTCGCGGTGATCTTCGGCTTCATGACGAAGGAGGACACCGTCAGCATCGGCGGCCTCGTCGGGTTCAATGTGGCGATCATGCTCGACATCGCGCTGAACATCGGCGTGCTGACGCACTGGTGAGCTTCGCCGAATGGACGTCGGGATTTCCCGACGCCGCCGCATTCTGGTCATCCGGCCTGGTCCCGTTGGACCCGCTTCCTTTTCCCACTCCCCGGTTCGCTCCTGAACCCGGGCCCGTTCGACGCGCCACCGGACGGGAAAACCTGAAACCTCCCGCCCGCTTTGCCGTCGCAAGGTCCCGCCCATGCCCTTCGATTCCGAGAGCAACACCTTCCTCCTCGCCGGCCCCGTGAAGATGCACCCGCGCGTGCTCCGCGCCATGAGCGTTCCTGCCATTGCGCACCGCACCCCGGATTTCGCGGAAGTGAACCGATCCCTTGAGCGCGGCCTCAAGATGGTGTTCCAGACGCGGAACGATGTGGCGTGCATCTCGGGCAGCGGCACGGCGGCCATGGAGGCGGCTGCGGTGAGCCTCCTGAACAAGGAGGAGAAGGCGGTCGCCATCGCGAACGGGAAGTTCGGTGACCGCTTTGCGAAGCTCGCCGCCCACTACGGCGGCGAGTGCCGGGTCGTGCGCGGTGAGTATGGCGGCGTCGTGGATCTCGAGGCGGTCAAGGCCGCCCTCCAGGAGGTCAAGCCGAAGGCCCTGTTCCTCACCCACAACGAGTCGAGCGCCGGTTACACGCACCCGTTGAAGAAGATTGCGGACCTCGCCCATGACCACGACGCCCTCGTCGTCGCGGACTGCATCACGAGCGTCGGCGGCATGGACGTGCGCGTGGACGACTGGGGCATCGACGTCGCCATCGTCGGCTCCCAGAAGTGCATCGGCGCGCCGTCGGGCCTGTCCGCGGTCGCCGTGAGCGAGATCGCGCAGCGCCAGATGCACGCGGGCGGCGGGTTCTACCTGAACCTCCCGAAGTGGCTGAAGAAGATGAAGGAGGATGGCCAGACGCCGTTCACCCCGGCGATCCCCCTCCACCTCGCCTTGAAGGAAGCGCTCGACATCATCGAGGAGGAAGGCCTCCCGAAGCGAATCAGGAAGGTGCAGAAGCAGGCGAATGCGGTTCGTGAAGCCGCGGAAGCCATGGGCCTCGAACTCCTCGTTGCGGACGGATACCGTTCGGACACCGTGACCGCGATCCGGTACCCGGATGGCGTGAAGGACGGCGACTTCCGCGGGTCCCTCAAGGACGACTACAACGTCGTCGTCGCCGGCGCCCAGGATGAACTGAAGGGCAAGGTGTTCCGCATCGGCCACATGGGCACCGTCGATGCCACGGAACTCGCGGCCGGATTCGTCGCCATGGAGCAGGTGTTCACGAAGCTTGGCGCGCCCATCAAGAAGGGTGCGTGGATCGAGGCGTTCGCGAAGCACGGGTGATCCCAAGGACTCGCGGGGACCGGACGGAGGGGCGAAACGCCCGGAACGGGGAGCTTGCAAGGCGAGGATGTTCAGCGTTCCGGGGCATCGGAGGACACGAAACGGAGTCATTATCGGGCACTTGACGATTGAACGGTCAGGTGCCTTCGTGCGTGTCCTCCTTCTCCACGCTCCCGGAACCCTGCCGCAGGACCTCCATGACGTCTTGCGCGACGCGGGGCATCAGGTCGCGGCGCACGCCGCGGGCCCGGGAGCCCTCGCCGAGTTCCTGAGCGCGATGTCGTGGCATCCGGAAGCCGTTGTCATCGACTACTCGGAGGGACCGGCGCACGCGGGCGGGATCCTAAATTGGTTGGCGAATCATCCCCGTTGGGGGACGGTTCCAGTCGTTCTCCACGCGGTGCCCGACGATGCTGCCGCGGAGGCTTCCCGCATGCTGCCCCGGGAGGCGTGGGTCAATGACGCAGCGGGCGTCGTGGAATCCCTCGAGGCGTTTGCTGCTGCGCGTGTGACGGCACGACCGCGAGTCGGGGCCGACTCGGCTGCCACCCCCACGTCCGTCCGCGATGGCTCCGCCCGCCATGTGCCGCCGGGGCCCTTGGGCGCGGGGCTGCTGCTCACGGGATACGTTGCCCTGTCCACTTGGTTCGGACTCACGAACGTGCAATTCTGGAACCCGGCCATGGCCCATATCGTCGCCGGAATCTGGATGGGGAACCTGCTTGCCGATCTCGTGTTCACGGTGGGGACCGTCGCAGCCGGCGTCGTGGCGTACCGCCTTGCCGTCAAGGGGCGAACGCGCCAATCGCTGGCGGCTGCGTTCGGGCTGAATCTGGCGACCTACTACCTCGCGTTCTTCACGCTCGTTTCCACGGGCGCCGCCCCGTTCGGTCAGATGGCCTTCACCCAACTGTGGATCATGGTTCCCACGGCCGGATGGGTGGGACTCACCGTGACCACCGTTGCACCATGGGCGTTCGTCGCCATTTCGCGGCGTCGCAGCCGCGCCCCGGCCGGCCAACCCGACCCGGGAGCCATGAACGATTAAGCACCCGGGCGCGGATGCGGGCGGCATGCCCGACTCCGCATCGTCCACGATCGAGTCCCTCCTCGCCGAGAAACGCCACTTCCCGCCGTCGAACGCGTTCCGCGCGCAGGCGAACGCGAACGACCCCACCCTCCGGGAGCGCGCCGCCGCTGATCCCGAAACGTTCTGGGCGGCGTTCGCGAAGGAATTGACGTGGTCCGAGCCGTGGGAGAAGGTGCTCGATTGGC
>JBFILE010000211.1:0-6873 GCA_041599855.1 Thermoplasmatota archaeon | reverse complement strand
GTCCCACGCTCAGCGTCCAGGCCGGCCAACGTGTCGATCGGATCGCGCAGCACCGCCGTTTGCATGGTGAGGAAACGGTCGATCTGGCCCAAAGCCTCCCGCACCGCGTCCGACGCCAACACCAACGCCGGGAACAGGTCACCGTCACGGTACGCCTCCACCGTCGACCCCGCCGTCACATGCGCACACTGCAACATCCTCGAGGCCGCATCAATCTCCGCCCGCGACCTCACCAACTCCGAGTGAGCGTGGCAGACGAGCCCTCGCACTAGTTCGGGCCGATGGGATGTGTGATCGTTCATCATAGAAAGCTACCGCCACCCCCCCCCAATCAGGTCTCACCCGTTTGGGTGAGTCACTGACGGCGCAAACGATCCTCAAGCCGGCGGATACGCGCCCGCGCCTTCTTGAGCTCCGCTTGCACCTCCGAGAGCTGCACCTCCGGCGAGGTCTCACGCGTCGCGACGAGCTCGCGCCGCACCTCCTCCGACCGTTCCCGCGCCTCCTCGAGCTCCTCAACACTGACACCGAGGAGCTCGGCGATCGCCTCGAGGTTGGCAGGCCTAGGCACTGTCACCCCGCGCACCCAACGCGAGATCTGGGTTTGGTCGACGCCGAGGAGGTCGGCGACTTGTGCCTCGGTCCGCCCGGTCGTCAACAAATACTCGTGGAGATAACTAGCTATCGGTCGTCTCGTCATCACTGCAAGCATCCTAACCCCTTTGGTCCGTTCCCCCTGGTAGTTGGCGCCGTTCGCATCGCATAGGCGAAGCCCGACAGCCATTATCATCCCCCCGGTCACTCTCCGTCAACCCATTTGCATACGCATTCTTGACAAATCTTTGGTCGATACCCTTGCATTGCATATGCATTCCGTGGGACTCTGTCACCCGTGCCCACCCCGTCCGTCGACCTCCGCGACAAACTCCTCCTCGACCTCGAGGAAACCGCCGCCTACGTCGGCCTCGCCGAATCGACGATCCGCCAGCTCGTCGACGACGACGTCAACCCCCTCCCAGCGTTCCGACACGGCCGCCGATGGTGTGTTGTGCGTCGCGAGCTCGACGGATGGGCCCAGGCACAACTCAACCACTACCGAGGAGAGACCACACCATCATGACGCACCAGGTGATCTACGCATGGACCGAAGGCGAAGCCGCCGACATCTCCGGCGACGCCCACCCCATCCTCTGCATGGACCTCCAATGCACCGACCGCGGCCTCCCCTGGCTCGTCGACGACGGCGCCATCTACCTCGACGACGACTACACCTACGCCATCGACGTCGTCGACATCTGCGTCACCGTCATCCTCTGCGTCCTCGCCGGTTCCCTCGGCTACCTCATCGGCTGGACCTCATGAGCTGGCAGGACGACGCCGCTTGCATCGGCACACCCGTCGACATGTTCTTCCCCTCCTCCGGTCAACGGTACGAACAGGCCCGCCGCATTTGCGACGGTTGCCCCGTCAACACCGAATGCCTAGGCGCTGCATTCACCGAGGAAACCCGCCTCGAACGTGGTGTCCGCCGCGAAGGCATGCGAGGCGGCTACACCCCCGACGAACGCGACTACATCGCCGGCACCGGTTCACGTCGGGCCCGTCACCTCGGCCGCGAAGTGTTGACCCGCATCGGCCGCCTCGACACCGCCAACCAACTCCGCCACCAACGCACCGCCACCGCCGAGGCCGGCGTCGCATGACCGCCTCCGGCCCCAAAGGCGCGAAGTACGAACGCCGAACGGCGCATTACTTCACCGAACGCGGCTACCCCGCCGAACGCAACCTCGAACAAACCCGCGCCGGCGGCAACGACCTCCTCCTCCCGCCACATCTGGACCGATGGCTCTCCGTCGAATGCAAAGACGTCGCACAGCCGTCCGTCGGCGCATGGCTCGACCAAACCGTCGCCGCCGCCGGCCCCAACCGTGTCGGCCTCCTCGTCCATCACCGTCGAGGTAACGGCAACATCGCCCACGACTTCGCCACCCTCCGCCTCGACCACGCCCTCGACCTCATCACCCTCGCCGGCCGTCTCGCAGGATTCACCGCCATCGGCACCGCCGCCATGGTCAAGGACCTCCGGCGATGAACGACGACGACCTCGACCGCTACAGCAACGTCCGCCGCCCGTCACATCGCACCGCCGGCGAATACCTCGACCAATACGGCCCCGACCGCGCCCTCACCAAAGCCGAACACGACCGCATCGTCAACGAAACCGGCCGCCCCGTCACCCACGACGGCCGCCTCCGCCACCAACACAACACCACCGGCCCCGACGGCGAAACCGTCACCCGCCGCAACTACTACGGCGAAAAAGCCCGAGGCGAATGATGACCGCCTCCCGCAACCACCTCAACGCCCTCGCCGTTTCTATCGGCTACGCCCTCGGCCACATCGTCATCCCCGCCCACCTCCACATCATCCCGCTCATCGAATGGCACGTCCGATGACCGCCGAATCCTGGCACTGCCCCCGCTGCCCATTCATCTACGAATCACCGCTCGAGCTTTCCGCCCCACCGCTCCACCGGTGCCCGTCCCCGAAATCGTCAACGTTGAAACCGGCCACCGTCCGGCACACCCCCAACCAGGAGACACCCCAATGAACACCGCAACGATGAGAGGCCCCGCCGACGCCGACCGGTTCCGCGTCCAAGTCGGCCGATCACGCCGCTACCAAGACACCCTCCCCCCCTGCGACCTCCGCCCAACCCCACACGACGACGACACCACCGTCCCCGCCATGTCGACCGTCAAGAACGCCGAAGGCAAAGGCGGCCTCGTCCCCTGGGCCGCCGGCATCGTCGCCGCCACCGCCGTCAACGACCAGGCCGCATGGACAGCCATGTCCGACGACGACGCCATCGAATGGCTTAAAACCGCCCACGAACGCGGCCGCGACAAAGCAGCGAAACGCGGCACCAACGTCCACACCATCATCGAACGCCTCCTCGACGGCCGGCCCCCGTCCGTGTTCGACGGCGACGCCGGCCACGAATACCTCCCCGCCATCGAAGCGTTCGTCACCGAATGGGCCCCCACCCTCCGCTACGCCGAGGTCGTCGCGTTCGGCAACGTCAACGGCGACGAATGGGCCGGCACGTTCGACGCGATTGTCGACCTCGGCCCCCTCGGTCTCCGCATGGTCGATTACAAGTCACGCAAAGCCGACGCCAACAACCCGCACAACGTCTACGCCGGCGAGGTGTGCCAGCTCGGCGGCTACAGCTCCGCCGACTACATCATCGTCGAGGACCCCGACACCGGCGAAGCCGTCCGCCACCCCATGCCCCACCTCGACGGTTTGGCTTTGGTCACGTTCACCCCTGACAACTACGACGTCCACCCCATCGACCTCGACCCCGCCCGCGACGCATGGCACCGACTGTTCGGATGGTGGCGCGGCGAACACATCGCCAAAGGCGCTGTCACAGCCCGCCGGGCCCGCCCGTACCCACCGCACAAGGTTAAGCCGCTCGAGGACATGACCAAAGCCGAACTCATCGACAAGGCCAACGAGGTCGGCGCCACCTTCACCGCATCAATGGTCAAAGCGGTCCTCATCGACGCCATCCGCGCCCACACATCCGACCAGATCGCCGATGAGACTCCCGCCGCCCCCACCCCGGCACCGGTAGAGACCGTCGACGCGGCCGCCGACAACCTCGCACAGTTGTCGGCGGCCAAACCCGCCCCCGAACCCGACGACGAAGGCAACGACCACGCCGTCCCCGACGAGCTCGAGCAACTCCGCACCGAACTCGCCGACAACATCACCCGCCTCCTCACCCTCGACGGCGGCGAAAACGCCCTCCGCCAACGCTGGCCCGACAACGTCCCCCGCCTCGGCGAAGTCGACAACGGCGAACACCTCATCGCCATCGGCAACGCCGTCACCCGCGCCGAGGCCGACATCGGCGCACCATTCGACCCGCCACCTTCCACGCCGGCACCCGTCCGCTCCGTCGAAACCCCCACACCGGCCCCGACCGTTGACGAAGGTGTCGACGTCGGCCCCGACGACCTCACCACCATCACCACCGCCCTCGCCCTCCTCGAACCCGACCAAGAAACATGGCTCAACAACCTGGTCGCGGCCACCGGCAACCTCTCACTCAAACAACGCCCCACCGTCCGACGCGCCCGCCTCGCATGGGCCCTCGTCCGCCTCGCCGCCGCCGGATTCGTCGACAACGACGTCGTCACCGCCGTCCTCAACGCCGCCGACGTCACCACCACCGGCACCGACCCGGCCCGCCGCCTCGCCGCCCTCTCCGCCGACCACGCCAAAACCGTCTCCGACATCGTCTCCGACCTCATCGACAACACCCGCAACCTCGTCGTCAACGAGGACGGCACCTACGCCGTCACCCCGTTCTAACCGTTCCCCCAACCACCAACAACGACCCCAGGAGGTCACCCCAAACCATGTCCATCTTCTCACAGCCCACCGGCGCATTCGTCAAGTGGGACACACCCAAAACCGTCGTCGGCACTATCACTGGTTTCCGCGTCGGCCGCGACTTTGACGACACCCGCGACACCATCACCGTCGACCTCGAGAACGAGGACGGCGACGAGTTCTCCATCAACGTCGCACAGGCCCGCCTCGCGCAAGGCATCGACGCCGCCCTCAAGACCGACGAGCTGGGCGACTTGCCGAACGTCCCGGCCGCCGTCACCAAGCTCAACGAAACCCGCATCGGCGTCAAGCTCGGCGTCGACTTCCGCGGCTCCGTCAAGGTCGAAGGGTACAAGTTCCCCGTTAAGGACTTTGTCGTCGAGGCCGCAGATGCGGCCACCGCCGCAGCAGCCGCGCCGGCCTCACTCCTCTGAGACCGGCCCTCCCGTAACGACGGCACAAGGGCGGCCCGCAGTCCACTCCTTTCTGCTGGCGCCGTCGTCACCCAACCGCCTCCCCCGGCCCCGATCATCACCGGGAACCCCGAGGCGGTTGGGTGCGACAGCCCGACCACCCCACCCCAAAACGAAAGGCCCCACCATGTTCCGACGCCACAACCCCGAAACCAGCCACGACGAAAACGTCGCCACCGTCGCCAGGGCCATCGCCGACCTTCACGAAATCCTCTCCGTCGTCCGCGAAGCCGCCATCGGCTACCGCGCCCAACTCGAAGCCGACGGCATCTCCCCCACGATGGCCGAACAGATGGCCGCCGAATATCACTCGTTCATCCTCACCACGATCGCCGACCGATGAGCGACGCAGCCCTCGACCCCCGCCACATCACCGACCCAGGATTCGGCATCGGCATCGGCCCCAACGCCACCATCGCCCCCGTCGAACACCCGGCCAAATACTCGGCCCCCATCCTCGAGCTCCTCGACCTCCTCGCCGACGACATCCCCGGCCCCATCCTCGACCCATTCGCCGGCACCGGCCGAATCCACCAACTCCACCGCGACGACACCGTCGGCATCGAAATCGAACCCGAATGGGCAACGATGCACCCGCGCACCATCGTCGGCGACGCCACCGCCCTCCCATTCCCCGACAACACGTTCGGCGCAATCATCACCTCCCCCACCTACCGCATCGCCCTCGGCCACGACCTCCACCCCAACAACACCGGCGGCCTCCAATGGGGCCCCGACTACCGCGGCATGCACGCCCGCGCATGGTCCGAGGCCGTCCGCGT
The DNA here is from genome assembly GCA_041599855.1 of Thermoplasmatota archaeon. Taxonomy (GTDB): domain Archaea; phylum Thermoplasmatota; class SW-10-69-26; order JACQPN01; family JAJPHT01; genus JBFILE01. The sequence continues at coordinate 1,211 of JBFILE010000211.1, read as the reverse complement.
CCTTGCCCCCGGCGGCGCCTTCATCCTCAACATCTCCGACCACATCCGCGCCGGTGAACGCCAACACGTCACCTCCTGGCACATCGACACCCTCCTCGGCCACAACCTCGACCTCGTCGACTACCACCGCATCGACACCGCCCGCCAACGCCACGGCGCCAACAGCAACGCCCGCGTCGACCACGAGGCCGTCATCGTCCTCCGCAAGCCAACGGCATGATCGCCAACGCGTTCTATCTCGCCGGTTCCATCTGTTTCGCCGCCGGCACCCTCTACAACATGCTCGGCGGCACCCGATGACCCGCGCCGAATACATCGCCCGCATCATCGCCGCCGCCATCGCCCTCGCCACCGAACCCCTCACCGACCGACTCGAAAGACGCCCCCCATGCTCCGAGGCAAAGTGACACACCCCACCACCATCGACGACACCTACAACGCCCTCGCCGACCTCAAAACCAACACCGACGACCCCTACCTCGCCGGCGTCCTCGCCGCATGCGAGGACCTCCTCGACAACGCCTACAACACCGCCGACACCCGCAACGCATGACCAACCCCACCCTCGACACCGCCCTCAACTACGCCGTCAGCGGCCTCCCCGTCATCCCCGTCAAACCCCGCAGCAAAGTCCCCGCGATCAGCCGATGGACCGAACGCGCCACCACCAACCCCGACATCATCGCCGAATGGTGCACCGACCCTGACACCAACATCGGCATCGCCACCGGCCACCCCTACGACGGCGGCTACCTCATCGTCATCGACATCGACGAACACGACCCCGCCCACTCCGGCGAAGAAGCCCTCCGAGACCTCGAAGCCGAGCTCGGCGAACTCTCCGACACCTACACCGTCCTCACACCCACCGGCGGCCGCCACATCTACGGCATCACATGGAAACCCCTCACCAACGCCGCCGGCTCCAACCTCCCCCAAGGCATCGACATCCGCGGCGCCGGCGGCTACGTCCTCGCACCCCCATCTATCCACCCCGACGGCGGCACCTACGAGGTCGACCTCGAACACGACCTCGACAACGGCATCGCCTGGCTCCCCGCCGCATGGGTCGAACGCCTCTCCGCCGACACCCGCACCGACCACACTGCCACCACACCGCACACACAGCCCACAGCCGCGCGCGGAGTGTTCGGAGGCGACCAGGACCGCCCCGGCGACATATGGGCAGCACAAACGACCTGGGCGCAACT
>JBFILE010000210.1:0-6878 GCA_041599855.1 Thermoplasmatota archaeon | reverse complement strand
GTCCTTGTAGTTGTGGAGGTAGGCACAGGGGTGGAGGTTGATGGACGCGGTGGTCACGGCTTCGTTGAACCCCTGGAGAAGGGCCGCGTAGGACCACACCTGGTAGGACGGATGGGTCGTCTCGACGAGGTTGCCTCCAAGGATCGTGCGGACGGTGGCATCCTTGTCCGTGGTCTCGGCTTCGCTCCATTGCTTCAGTTCCACGATCGCCACGCTGGGGCGGTCGTCCGCGTCGCGCCCGGTGAGGAGCACGTCGAGGCGTTTGCTCGTCTGCGGAATGCCGTACTCGATGGCGAGGCCGCAATCGTCGGGGATGGCCGGCGTGTTGAGCACGCGCGCAATGGACACCAGGGAATTCCGCCACGATGCGATCTCGCTGGCGCCCACACCCTGACCGGTCCGGGCCATGAAGAGTTCGTGGACGATCTCGTGGATGTCGGTCGAGAAGGTCTGGTGGACGAAGCCGGCCTTCGTGTTCTGGTAGATGATCACGGCTTCGCGCTCCCGTCGGGCGGGGGAATCCCCCTTCCGGAGGGGGCAAGCGACTCCTGATCCCTTGAAGTCTACGAATTGACATCGCTCCGTCCGCGCCCACTTGGGCTCAGGAAGGTTTCGCACATCACTACCACGGACCCAGCCGCTGGTTCTTTTGCAATGCTGGGGTCGTGAACGCCGTCAGCTCCATGGTTCTGGTTCCGGCCGAAGGATGAGCGCTCGGTCTCGCTTCTGGGCCGCGGCGTTTCGGAGCCTGCGGGCGCTCTTGGGATTCGGCGGTGCGCTTCATGGGGGTCGCCCTGTCAATTCAGATCAATGTACTCTGCAACCAGCCGTTTCCCCGGTATTCTGAGGTGACATCCATTGCCCGGTGCACGATGTACTCGACGGACCCATCCCGGCCCAGCACCGGAAAATTCGCGGGCTCCCAGTACCTCTCGTCGAACCGGTCGGCGCCACAAGATCCGGGAATATCGTAGCGGATCCGACGCATCTGGTCTTCCCTCTCATCGTCCAGCACGCGTTCGAACGACGCGGTGAGCTTGCGGACGCCGGTCGGTGGTGGCACTTCACCTGTCGGGTCGGCTGGCGGATCCGGGAACACGTCGAAGATGGCTTCGCGGCGAATGTCGCGTAGGCGGGTGCCGGTCGCGTCAAGGTACGCTTGGGTCGCGTCCACGATCTTGAGTTCGGGCGTGAGGAGAAGGTAGGGCGCGGGGGCCACGGCCTCAAGCGCGGTCAAGGCATGGGAGGGTCGTTCCTCCAGCCGGTTCATCAACGCGGTCGCAATGACATTGCGGGCGTAATCATCACTCCCCAAGGACTTGGACGCAAGGAGTTCGACGAGTCCGGGCAGGGGGGTGGATGCCAAAAACGCGGCCGGATTTCCCGCGGCCTGCATCGCGCGGAAGGCTTGGGTGAGATGCTCGAACCGGATGTCGCCCATGCGCCTGTTTCGTTCGGTTCGGGGAAATATGGGTTTTGGTGGGCGCTCGGCTCTGTCCCGGCGGGCGGCGGCACACACCACGGGCAGGCGAATCACGGGGAGATTTCAACGTGGATCGTGTACTTGGGAAGAACGGCCTGGTTGGGCATCAGGTCCGGCGGCCGGTGGTGGTGGTGGCGGGCGAGGCTTGGCATCACGCCGGCTTTCTCGAGGGGAACGAAGCAGGCAGATGAACAAGCAAGGGTCCGTGGCGCTCTTGAATGCTGCAGTGTCGACCACGAAGGTGGTCATTTCTTCGACCTGAAATCGCACGGCGATCGGCCGATACCAATCGCCTTCCGCACGTTCCGGTGCAGGGGGCTCCCATCGCCGACAAGATCGATGCGGATTCCATGGAGCACGCGATCAATCTGGGAAAATCACCCCGTATCCGCGGCCGTGCAGCTCAGCGGGTGGTCCGCCACATGCACACGCCCAGGATGATCCAAGCCGCACCCAACACCACGATGGCCACCTCAAGAATGCGCTCGTTGCCCAGCGCCTCGGCCGCGAGTCCCGACAGGAGGATTGACGGCAGGGCCGCCACGGCCATGGCGAAGGGCAGACCATGCCATGGGGCCGAGAAGGCCCGCATTCGGCGGACGACAAGGCCGAGCGCGAGCAGTGCGCCGAGCATGGCTAGGAATGAGGCGAAAAGAAGCGCGCCGATGGGCGTGAGTTCCTCCCCCTCGGGAAGCCAGCGCGGCACCGCCACGGCGAGGAACGCCATCGCTGAAATCGCAATTGCGGCCCCGAGGACCAAACGCTTCGCCCAGCGCCCAGGGCTGCCGGGCCACTCGAGGGAGCTTCCGAGGCCCCACAGTGCGAGCAGGAACAGCGGCGGGCCGGCCTCGAAGACGACCGGTGGCTGGTAATCCGTCGCCAGAATCCAGGTTCCTTTCACGACCCAACCCGCGCCCCCGACAGCGGCAGCGACGGCCCCCGCCCGAACGACCCCGTGCCTCATGGGTTGGGTGGAATGTGATCCCACCGGAAAATGGTCGTTGTCCGGGCGGCTCGCGCTGGCGTGACGGAGGCAAGGGGCCGCCAGTTTCGGCGTGGGGGGGCGACTCTGGCCCGCTCTCGCGGACGGGAACGTCAGCCGAGCGCGAATTTCCGAAACATCTCTGTAGCGCCGCGCGACTGACCTCAACCATTCAACGGCCCGCGACCGCCGGCGCCGCCATACACGGTGACTTCATGATGACCGAACTGGGACGCATTCGCGAACTCGTGCGGTACCCCGTCAAGTCGATGGCTGGCGTTCCGACCGAGTCGGCCATGTTGGGGTGGCACGGTCTCGATGGTGATCGGCGGTTCGGCTTCCGGCGCCTGGGGGACGACAGCGGCTTCCCTTGGTTGACCGCGAGCCGCGTGCCGGAACTCCTTCTCTACCATCCTGTCGGCCTCGACGATGCTTCGGGCGAGCCTCTGCCAACGCACGTGCGAACACCGGCCGGAAAGGAGCTGGAACTTCGCAGCGATGAGCTTGAGCGCGAGGTCGGGGCGCGCTCGGGCGGAAAGGTTGAACTGATGAAAATCAAGCACGGGATCTTCGATGATGCTTCGGTATCCGTGATCAGCTCGGCGACCGTTGCCGGCATTGGCGCCGAGGCAGGCATGGACATCGACCCCCGTCGATTCCGAGCCAACATCGTTCTTGAGACTCGGGGTGGCGAGCCGTTCCTCGAAGATGCATGGCTCGGCGGCACACTGCTTTTCGGCAACGTCGAGCCACGTCCAGCTGTGAGAGTGACGGCGCGCGACGTCCGATGCGTGATGATCAACCTGGATCCGGACACCGCCCGGCACGATGCGCAGATGATGAAGGCTGTCGTTCGGCTCAACGACAACAATGCGGGTGTGTACGGAACCGTTGTGCAGGAAGGCACCCTGCGCGTCGGCGATGTCGTGACGTTCGAATCGGACGAGCGAAAATAGGAGCGGCCTTCGTCACGGATGCTATCCCTTGCTGGTTTGGACGGGCAGACGCCAACCGCCGAGCACGTCGCGCGAGAAACCGCCGCTTGCGCTCCACGTTCACGCCGCCGCCGAACAACGATCAGATTCCCTCATCCATCCCGTTCGTCGGCTTGGTCCCCGCGATGATGTGGATGGGGCCCTTGGGATACGGGTGTTTCCCGTGGTCGTCGTCACCGGCGGTTTGGGCAAGGATGCTCTCGGGAAGCGCGGACACGTTGGCGCCTGAATCATGGGCTTCCACGTTCGTGAACCCCGCCTCTTCGAAGAGCGAGATCCACTGGTCGGGCCTCAGCACCCTTGGCGCGGGCCTCTTCGTCGACCGCATCCGTTTCTGCAATGGCGAGGCGCCCACCGCCTTTCAGGGCCGCATAGGCCGCGGCAATCCAGGCGGGGTCCGCGTGTGGCCTCCCATCCGGCAGGTGATGGCGTCCCATGGGCCCATGGGCGGCGCGAGCATGTCGCCGACGATGTACGTTGGGCCGGGGAATCGTTCCGATGCGAGATCCCCGTGGCAAGTGCTCCTTTCTTGTGAGCTGCCGCTGCCGTGTGACACGGGCCGCACGCCGGCGGAGTGACGCAATGCCCCCGCAAAGACCCTACAGGCGGCCCATGACATGCCTCCCTTGTTGGTGTTAGCTCGCGGTTTCCGGCAGCGGCCCGGACGTTGACCTCCATTGCAAGCCAGAGAACTCGAAGTGGATCTGGAAGCTGGGTGATCGAACGTGATTCACTACCGCCGCGGCTGGGTGGATGCAATAAAGTGGAAAAAAATTGGGCCGGCCGCGCTTATGCGCGCCGGCCCCTGATTTCAGGTTCGCTTCGCTCACCCGAAGGGCTCGCCCGTTACCACTGTGGGCGCGTTGCGCCGTGTGGTCCGGGTTCGCTCTTCGGATGTTCGCTTCGCTCACCCGAAGAGCGAACCGAGTCCGGCCATGGCTTCTTCTTCGGAAGCGCCCTCTTCCTCTTCGGGCTCCTCTTCCGCCGCGGCTTCTGCAGCCGGGGCAGCGCCGCCCGCGGGTGCGGCGGCGACGGCGGTCTTGAGGGCTTCTTCGATGTCGACACCGTCGAGGGATCCGACGAGGGCCTTGACGCGCATGTCGTCAACGGTCACGCCGGCGGCGCTGAGGACCTTCTTGACACCATCTTCATCGATCGACTTTCCGGCTGCGTGGAGCACAAGGGCGCTGTAGACGTATTCCATGATTGTTTCCTCCTGTTGATTTGGTAGTTCTGCTGGAACGGACCCGGGGGCCTGTTCGATCAGTGGGATTCCAGAGAGGGAGCGGGAATGATGGGCGCGGGGCCCGGTCGTCGCTCACTCTCCGGATGTTCGCATCGCTCACCCGAAGAGGGAACCGAGTCCGGCCATGGCGTCCTCTTCCGAGACCGCCTCTTCTTCGGGTTCCTCTTCGGCTGCCTCTTCGGCCGGCGCGGCACCCGCTGCAGGGGCCGTCGCGCGGTTCGCGAGGCGGTTCTTGACGTCGTCTCCGACGCTTGCCGCATCCTTCTCCATCATGGTGGACGCGAGGGCGAGGGCCTTTGCGTACGCGGTGGCGAGGATGAGGTTCGTCGTCTTGTCCGTGAAGAAGCCGGTGTTCACCGACAGGTTCACCGCTTGCGCATGGGCGCTGAGCATGCTGGACATGTAGTCGACGCTGAGGGCCGAGCGGTCGAAGACGGTGATGCCTTCGTGGACCGCCTGGAGTCCGAGACCGACCGTGAGGGGGAAGATCTCGAGGCGGGTCAGCATGGTGGCGACCTCCCGCGGAATCTTGTCCCCGGCCTTCACGAGCACCTTGTCGGCGCTGATGACGACCTTCCCCTGGTCGATACGGGCCGGGATCCCGGCCTTCTGCAGATCACCGACGACGGGGCCCGGCTTGAAGGGCGTGTCGCCCTTCTTCACCGAGATGTCTTCGGGAGCCGTCTCGCCGCCGCGGGCGGGAGCGAGCGTCTTGGACGCTTCGAGACGCTTGTACAGGGCAAAGGGATTCATGCTGGTCGCAACGACGGCCGTCTGACCATTGATGTGACCGGTGAGTTCCTTCACCTGGGACTTGTCCGTCTCGGCCTCTTCGAGGGCGATCAGGAGCAGGGTGTTCTTGGTGACCTTGATCGTGGCGTCATCACGAAGGGCTGCACGCATCGATGCCATCTGTGCGGCAGGGATGCCCCCAACGTTCACGACGCCCACGACCGGGTTCTCCTTGATGAGCTTGACGAGGGCCTTGACCTCATCCTTCTTCCAGGGCGCGACGTGAGCCATTGTCAATCACTCCTAAAGGACGCGCTGGGCGGGGCCCATCGTCGTCTTGACGTAGATGCTCTTCATGTTCTGCTCGCCGCGTTCCAGACGCTTGAGGACACGGTCGACAACCGCGTGGGCGTTGTCGGTGAGGTCCTCAGGCGACATGGCCTTCGTGCCGATGAGCGCGTGGAACGTCATCTTGTCACGGGAGCGGACGCGGATGCTCTTGCGGAGGTTCTCCACGAGCGGTCCGGGGTCGGCCACGGGCGGGATCGGACGCGGCATCTTGCCACGGGGACCGAGAACGGTACCGAGGGTGCGGCCGATCGTGGGCATGAGGGGAGCTTCCGAGACGAAGAACGAGATCTCGTTGGCGATCTTGCGCGCTTCGCGCTTGTCACCCGCGAGTTCGTCGATCTCCTCCGGCTGGATGACGCGTTCGGCGACAGCCTTGGCTTTCACCGCAAGTTCACCGCTCGCGAAGAACGCGATCTTCGGGTCCTTGCCGCGTCCTGCGGGAAGCTGGACTTCCTCATCGATCCTGTTCTTCGGGATCGAAAGGTCCACGTTCTCGAGGTTGAACGCGAGTTCAACGGATTCGCCGAACTTCCGCTCGGGCGCTTTTTCAATGGCAGCCTTGACTGCCTTGAGAATGTCTTTCTTCTCAACCATGTTGACCACCACCCCGGTAGTGCGGTCGGAGCACGCGCGGTCTACAATCCCGCTCGCGACGGCCTGACGCCGCCATTAAGCCCCTCCTACAATGGAGTGCGTCACCGCGTAAGCGAGGGTCACATAAGAAGGTTTGGGTGGGGGGTGTGGGACGCCGCGCAGCCGGGAAGACCGGTGCGGGCGCCCAGATGGCATTCGGATGCACATTCGAGAGCGGTGGGTTACCCGATTGCGGAATCGTGCCGGACAGGGCGGCCGCAGGATGCCGTGGGGCCGGGCGTGCATGGGACGCATGTGGGTGCGGGTGCCGGGGTGCGCGACGGAGGTGCGAGCGCGGTCCGCGTGACCACGGTCGCGTGGCGGGATCTCATGTGACATCGGGACGTGTACGCGGGGCCGGTACCCCGGTACCGGCCCCTCGCCACGCGGTCCGGTACCGGGGTACCGGCCCGACCGCGGCCTCCGGATGTCGCAGCAGGCCTCGACCTTGCCGAT
>JBFILE010000209.1:0-6890 GCA_041599855.1 Thermoplasmatota archaeon | reverse complement strand
TCTTTGGATACGCCGACGGTTTCGGCTACGGCTCTGAAGCTCATTCCGTGATAGTACATCCAGACGGCTTGGACTCGGGTTGTGGTTGGGATCCGTTCGCGCGCGAAGAGTTTACGAGCCAAGACGGTCATTCGCAATCGAGCTAGAGCGCCGAGTCTGCTTTTTGTCACAGATTAGTCAGGCGTTATGGGGTCCTAGATTTTTCGGTCCAGCTCGCGCTCTACGACACGACGGAATTCTATGCGGGGATGAAGCTTAACTAGCCACCCCCCCCCCCTCAGAATCCTTGGACGACGAGGAGGAAGTCCCTGAGGCCGGGTGCGAATCCGAGGACGAAGATGGCCATCTTGATGAGACCGACCAGGTTCAGGTCGTTCTCCATCCGTTCGGCCTCTTCCTCAGCCGTTTCCTCCGAGGCGTCGTCCACGGCGGCTGCGGGCGCTTCATCCTGCCCGATTTCGTCGGCCGAGGGCGCGTCGGCCGAATCCGCGGTGTCGACTTCGCCCGCGTCAACATCCGGCGAGTCCGCGTCGGTTGTCGATTCGTCCGGCGATCCGTCTGCGGGGTCGGAATCGCCGGCACCCGCGTCTGGTCCGTCCGCTGGTTTTGCCGGCTCGACGGGCGTTTCCACGGTCATGGCGGGGGCACCTCCCTTCCGGCGCGATTCCTCGTAGGCGAGGAAGTCCCGGTCGAGGAGCCAGATGATGCCGAGGACCATGAGGAGCTTGACCACGGGGAACATGAGGCTCGCCACCGGCGTACCCTCAAGGGAGGTTCCCTCGAAGAAGCGGAGGAAGAAGTCGGACACGGGGTGCTTTTCCGAGTAGCCGGAAAGGCCGAGGTTCAACGGATCCCCGATGGCCACGTACGTCGCGAACCCGTCGAGCATGTGGGCGAAGATCAGCGCCACGTTGAACGGCTTCGTGTACAGGCCCGCCACGCGGTTTCCGCGGCGCGCGATCAGGCGGGCAATGAAGTAGACGGAAGCCGTGACCGCCAGGACGAGCCCCGTGATCGCGAGCCCTGCCTCAAGGTGAATGCCCTTCCCGGTGAGCGTCCACGCGCCACCCGTGGCCCACCGGACCTGGAGGGCGGCCGGCCATGCGATCAGGGGAAGCCCGAATGCGAACAGCACGTGGTTCTTGGAGAGATTGTCGCGGAGGGCGTGCCAATAGACGTACAGCACGCCGGCGAGGGCGGCGAGGAATGGCCACGCCGGGTGGGCGAGTGCGTGGAACGTGTGGCCCTGGAAGGCGAAGACATAGGAGTAGCCGGCGACGAACAGCGCAGGGGCTGCCGCGTACGCGATGGTGATTCCGCGGGCGTCCGCCCCGCCCTTTGCGGCGCGTTCAAGGAAGATACCCAGGAGGAGGCCGGCAATCGCGAAGAATGCGATGTTGAAGTAGATCCACGGACTGATGAAGACCCACGCGAACGCATTGGCCTCGTGGGTGGTTCCAGGGAGAAGGAACAGGTTCGCATCCTCGAGGGATCGCACCGTGGGGCCCATGAGGATGTAGGGGATGAGGGCGGCTGTGAACGCCCCGTTCGTGACCACCGAGAACCGGCGGAGGATTCCCATGTAGATGCCGTACAGAAGGATGGCGAGGACGATGCCGTACGTGAGTTCACTCGTGAGCGTGTAGCCCCCCTGCGATTCGGTGCCGATGCCGCCCGTGCAGGGGCCATCGACCGTGTCGCCGTCGGGGAGGAGGCACATGGTTTCCAGTTGCTTCGCATCAACGAGCGTGGGTCCCCAGATGTCTTCCCAGATGAAGTGGTCGTACACCGTGGTGGGTGCGACAACGACCCCGATTGCGAGGATGGCTATGGGGCCGAGGAGGATGAGCGCCCATGCGAGGGCCTTGTGCTTTTCATACAGGGCCGCAAGGGTCCCGGGGGACTCCGACATGGCCGCCGCGATGGCCGGCGGCGGTATATAAGCGGCACGAATGCCTCGCCGAATCGTCATCCGAGGGCGGAGTCGGCAAGCCGCCATGGCCCCACGACACCGGACCCGCGCAATGGCACGGTGACACCGGACTGCGGCGATGCTGAACGGCATGGCTTATGCGGAAGACGCCGCATGAGGCATCCCTTGCTCGAAGACTTCGTGAAGTCGAAGGCGATGGCGTTCCCGCGCAGCGTCCTCGTCGGCCATGGCGTTCTTGAAGAGCTGCCGGCGACGTGGAAGGTCCTCGGCCTCCGGGGCCGCGGCCTCGTCGTCACCGGGGGACGAACCCGCGCCCTCGCCGGGGACAAGGTGCGCGAGATCCTCGCGAAGGCCGGTCACGAAGTCGATGACATCGAAGTGAACGGCGCCACGGACGAAAGCGTGCTCCGCGTCGTCGAGAAGGGCCGCGCCATGGAAGTGGGCGCGATCTTCGGCGTGGGCGGCGGAAGCGTCATCGACGTGGCCAAGCTCGCCGCATTCGACCTGGGCGTGCCGTACGTGAGTGTTCCGACAAGCGCCAGCCACGACGGCCTCACGAGCCCGCGGGCCTCCATCAAGCGACCGGACGGCAAGGGGTCGTCCAGCCGCGAGGCGGAAACCCCGTTGGGCATCGTCGCGGACACGAGCATCATCGTGCGGGCGCCGTACCGGATGCTCGCGGCCGGCTGCGCGGACGCCATCTCGAACTACACGGCAGTCCTCGACTGGAAGCTCGCCCATCGCCTCAAGGGCGAATCGTTCTCCTCGTTCGCCGCGGTCCTCGCGCAGACGGCGGCGGAGCTCATCATCAGCCACGCGGACTCCATCAAACCCAACCTGGAGGAGAGCAGCTGGGTCGTGGTGAAGAGCCTGATCGTGAGCGGCGTGTCCATGAGCGTCGCCGGCACGAGTCGACCGGCCTCCGGCGCGGAGCACATGATCAGCCACACCCTCGATGTCCTCGCGCCCGGCCGCGCCTACCACGGCGAACAGGTCGGGGTCGCGAGCATCATGACCATGTACCTCCACGGCGGGGACTGGGAGCGCATCCGCGACTCGCTGAAGGCCGTGGGGGCGCCGACGACGGCCCGCGAACTCGGCATTCCCGAGGACGTGATGATCGAGGCGTTGACCATGGCGCACGCGAACAAGCCGGACCGTTACACGATCCTCGGGGAAAGCGGCTTGACAAGGCAGGCGGCCGAGGACCTCCTCCGGGCCACGGGCGTTGCGTGACACATCCCGGTTCCAGCAGGCTCTTAAGCCGATCAACGTCATTCGTGTCCACGAGCCATCCCGCATGCCGCCCATGTCCGTGATCGGGGAGCATCTTGCGAAGAAGGGGCGGTCCTTCGCATATCGCGGCGAATTCGCCGAGTGCGTGCCCTGCAAGCTCCGCAAGGTATGCCATCAGAATCTCGTTCCCCACCACACGTACCGCATCACCGCGGTCCGCCCCGTGCAGCACGACTGCTGCCCCATCTTCGAGGGCAAGGTGAACGTGATCGAAGTGGAGCCGGTTCCCCTCCGCGTCGCGATTCCCGTGGCCGCCCTGAAGGGCACCGCATACACGAAGAAATGGGAGGAATGCGGGGCGTCGTGCCTCCTCAAGCGATTCTGCAACGCGCCCGCCGTCCCGGACGGTACGCGCCTCGCCCTTGACAAGGTGGAGGGGGACGTGGAGTGCCTCGTCGGCCGGAAACTCAAGTACGCGACGGTGACGAAGGCGAATCCGGGGAAGGTCTGACGAGGCCATACCGCCCCGAACGTCCGCGCCGGATCCGGCGCGGAGCGCGACACCCGCAGGACTCCGGTGGGCAGCGACACACAGCGGGGCCCCCACGCCGCGGGATGCCGGCCAGCGGTTCGTGCCATCCCCGATACCCGATACATTCACACCGCACTCCCCCCAGTCTTTTTCCCCGGGGGGCGCGTGCTTGGTCCTGTGGCAGCCCTCATGCCCCCTCGCGAAGAGGACATGGTCGCACCCGTGGCCCGGTACTTCCAGCGGGACGGTTGGCATGCAGCGCCCGAGATTGCGTTCAACCGGAGGATCGCGGACCTCATCCTCGTCAAGGACGACATGACCGCGGCCGTCGAGTTGAAACTGAGGGATTGGCGCGGTGCCCACAAGCAGGCGCAGGCGTACCAGGTGGGGTGCGGGTGGTCCTGGATCGGACTCCCGCTTGTGGTGGCCGCGAAGATCGCCGCCCGGCCGGAAGCCATGCGCGCGCTGGACGAGAGCGGCGTGGGCCTCCTCGGTGTGAACTGGCCCCAACCGGCGGACGACGATGGCGACGTCCGCGTCCTGAAGCCGGCCGAACCCAGCCGCCGCCTGTTGCCATTCCTGGAGGACGGCGTGCGGGACGCTGCGCTGGACGTGACGTACGAGCCGGGGGAAGCCCTCCCCCAGCCAGGCTACGCGGTCAGCCGCGTCGGCCGACGGCGCGGGTGACGGCGGCGCGCGTATCGTGCCGCGGACAGGCTCCCCGTTCAGCGGCGCGAGCGCCGGGTCAATTTCGCAGCAACACCCACGAGCCCGAGAGCAAGCAGGGCGGGGGCACCCGGGATCGAGTTGCCGCCGTCGTCCCCATCGGAGTCGGCCGCGACCGCGGGTTCCACGGTCAAGCCGTCGAACGCCTTCATCTCGGTGATCCGCTCCAGGTTCATCAGGTTCATGAGGACCTGGTTCCCGAAGATGGTGACCGAGTAGCCGTCGAGCCCGTACGGATGAGGCGTCGAGGTGGTCGCGTCCGGGAGGATGGCGCCGAAGATGCGCACGGTGCCGGACCCGACCTTGAGTTCGCCGAGGTTCACGTCACCGGCTGCGGACCCGACGACGTCCCCGTCGAAGGACCCCGCAGCGACGACCCAGACGGGACTCGTGTCCGGCGCGAAACCGAGGGGGTTCGGGTCGAACGTCTGGCGCGGCCCGCCGCGGACACCTGCGATGAACGGGTGTGTGTAGTCGGCCACGTCCGAGTGGCCACTGTAGGACTGGATGCGTTTCACGGCACCCGCCTTAACGAGTCCGAGGGCCTCGAGGAGTTGGAGGGCATCATCGGTGAGGACGAGGTTCCCGCCGGCTTCCGTCCACGCCTTCAGGGCGGCCGTCGATGCTTCGTCATCGGTGAGCTTCGCGACTGCGGAGCCGGGGATCACGACCGTTGCGACGGATCCCAGGCCGGCCACGAGGTCGGCTGCAGAATCGTACCGGTCGAGAAGACCGGTCGCCGCATAGCCCTCGAAGTCGTTCCAGAATTCGCGGGGCGAGGACTCGAAGACGTTGTGCAGGATGTCGAGATCGTCGTCCGCATCGGTCTCGGTGAACCATCCCGAAAGCGACGAGAGATCGTCACCCGCGTTGGTGGCAAGGTAGTCCGTGTCCAGCACCGCGACGCGGCCGCCGGAGGCGCTCGCCGCGTACGAGACCATGGTTTTCTCGCTCGCGAACTCCATGAATGAGATGACCATGTCGCGGGTCGCCCGCACGTGGTACGCGTTCATGAATTGCCCGGCACCCGGGTATTTGTCATCGAACGCGATGTGGTTGTACGCCATCTCCACGGTGAATCCGGGAGCGTTCAGGCCGATGTCCTGGACGACGAAACCGCCGCCCGTGCCGCTTGCCGAGTACCCGATGGCATCGTACGTGGTCATCCATTCCGCGAAGTCGCCGCCGCCCCATGCGTCCGCGATCTCGGGCACGTCCTGGAAGGCCGCGTAGTACGGGTTCGCGTTCATGCGGGTCTTCACGGCTTCCGCGAGGCGCTCGTTCTCGACGATCTCCTGCTGGGTGCGCTCGCCGTCCTTCACCATGATCGCAACGAAGTTGTCGTGCTCCAGCATGCCGTGGTGATCCACGCCGGCAACCACGTTCGTCAGGTTGCGCAGGAACCCGGAGATGGCATGGATCTCGGGCTGCTCATAGGTCCGGTACGCCTTGGGCGACTGGTCGAGGTAGCCGACGGTCGCGTCCTGCCGGTTCAGGTCCACGCCATCGCCGTTTTCGCGCGTGAATCCGCCACCGCAGGCGAATGGGACCGAGGTGCAGGGTTGCCCCGTGAAGTATTCCGCCTCGTCATGCACCCATCCGTCCGCGTTCGGGAACGCGAACACGACAACCTGGGAGTCGAGCATGGCGGCCAGTCCGGGAACCTCGGAGACGATGCCTTTCCCGGACACGAGATCCTCGATGGCGCGGAGGCCGCCTTCGCGGCCGCCCTTCTCGTTGCCGTGGACGCTCATGATGAATGCCGTCTTCGCCTTCACCTCGTACGGGATCGCGGACGCCTCGTTCGTGACCTCCACGATGAAGACCTCGAAGCGGTCCCGGTTGCCCGTGATGCGGTTCAGGAGGCCGAAGGATTCGCCCACGACGTGGACTTCCATGAGGTCCGGGTGGCGCTCATCGAGGACCGCGAGGCCCGCCCACGCTTCCCGGTAGCTGATGAAGTCGTTCGTTTCGAGGGCGTCCGGGAAGATCCGCCCGTAGACGGCTTCCGTGCGCTCGCCGTTCAGGCCGGGCGTGGGCAACGCCGACGACAAGGCGGGGACGAGGAGCGTGAACGTGATGAGAAGGATGAGGGGAATGGGACGGCGAAGCATGGAGCGACCTCAACGGATACGTCGGCGAGCGTGGAGGCGGGTATGTAAGGATTGTTGTGCGGACGGGGTGCGGCGTGGGGCCATGCGGGAAGGGTCGGGCAGGGCGACGCGTGGTCTTCCGGCATTGGCACGGCGTGGATGGACCACGCATGAGTTGCTTGACGCCACCCTCCACGATGGTGGCTGGCGGTTCCGGGATGCGTGCAGGCGGGCGTAGGCTACCCGTAGGAGCGTGGATGCGGAGGAGACGGGGGCATGCTGCGGGGGGAGTGGACTGCCTCGAATGCACCGTTTCGGCCACCGGTCAACCGTCAGAACGGGCCGGTGCCCGGGCAGGTGCCCGCGGACG
>JBFILE010000208.1:0-6901 GCA_041599855.1 Thermoplasmatota archaeon | reverse complement strand
TCTTTGGATACGCCGACGGTTTCGGCTACGGCTCTGAAGCTCATTCCGTGATAGTACATCCAGACGGCTTGGACTCGGGTTGTGGTTGGGATCCGTTCGCGCGCGAAGAGTTTACGAGCCAAGACGGTCATTCGCAATCGATCTAGGGCGCCGAGTCTGCTTTTTGTCACAGATTAGTCAGGCGTTTTGGGGTCCTAGATTTTTCGGTCCAGCTCGCGCTCTACGACGGAATTCTATGCGGGGATGAAGCTTAACTAGCCACCCCCGGTGGTAGTGCCCACTTAAGGCAAATCGTCCAACGAGGGGTCACCATCTGGGGGAGGTGGCGCGGGTGGGGTGCAGGTCGTCCTGACGTGCGCAAGCGCACGTCTGTTTCCTCGAATCCGCTTCGCGGATCCTGCGGCGCCGGAGGCGCGCCGGGGGTGGGCTGGCGGGGGCCCCAACTGTCACACCCACCCCTCGCGACCCGCGCGATTCCGCTTAAATTGGCACCCCCCTATTCCGACCACCATGTCCTCATCATGGGGCCATGGCATCACCCCGGGATCACTTCGCCCAAGCGAAGTGACAAGGCTATCCACGAGGCCACCGTTCGAATGCCGATGATCCGCATCCGCCGCTCGGAGGACCGCGGCCACGCGAACCATGGCTGGCTCGACACGTACCACACGTTCTCGTTCGCGGGCTACCACGACCCTGCACACATGGGGTTCCGCACACTCCGCGTCCTGAACCAGGACCGCATCGACGCGGGGACCGGTTTCGGCGCCCATCCCCACCGGGACATGGAGATCATCTCCTACGTCCTCGAAGGATCCCTGCGGCACCGGGACAGCCTCGGGAATGAGGCCATCATCCGCCCGGGGGAAGTCCAGCGGATGACGGCGGGCACGGGTGTGGTCCACAGCGAGATGAACGCGAGTACCACGGAACCGGCACACTTCCTTCAGATCTGGATCACGCCCCGGCAAGCGGGTTTGCCTCCCTCACACGATCAGCGGGCCTTCGACCTTGACGTCAAGGGTGGGTCGTTGCGCCTCGTGGCATCGCCCGACGGGAAGGAGGATTCCGTGACGATCCATCAGGATGCTCGCGTGTACGCGGGGCGCATTGCGGCTGGTACCACGGGTCACGTGGACCTGGATCGCGCGCGCCATGGGTGGGTCCATGTGGCCCGCGGGTCGATCCGGATGGGGGAAGACGCGTTGGGACCGGGCGATGGTGCTGCGGTGACGGACGAAACGCGCCTCGATTTCGATGCGATCGAGGATGCGGAAGTGCTCGTGTTCGACTTGCCGTGATCCGCGCCCGGATGGGGCGAGCGGCGCGTGCCGGTTTTCTGGCGCCGATGCATCGGATGCTTGTGGCCGGGCGGTGCCGTAACGGGCGCGTCACGCCTTGGCTGTGGCGTCCACCGGGGAATCAGGGGTGAGCGCGTTTCGCTGCGCCCAATCGGCCAAGGCCTTGAAGACAACCCGCAGGTCCAACGCCTTCGCAGTGACCTCATAGTCCACCCGCGGCGGAATCTCGTTGTACGCGGTGCGTGTGAGGAGGCCTGCGGCAACGAGCGCCTTGAGACGGCTCGCGAGGGTGTTCGGCGAGATGTTCAGGCGCGTCTGGATGTCCACGAAGCGCAGGGGCCCGTCCACCTCCCGCGTGAAGATGTGGAGGAGGTCGAGCATGTGGGCCTTCGAAAGGAGGTCGAACAGCTCGCCGATCTGGCATCCGCCCGGCGAGTTTGAGCAGTTCCCGGCGGATTCGCTCGACCGGTCATGAGGTGATTTCACGAGAACACTCCTGCTATTGTAGTCTATTGCTCCTTATCGTATATCAATGGGCCACTCCTGGCGATTGTAGCGACTGCAGCGCGGCGTAGCTGCTACGATACTCCTAACTTGATAGTATAATACTTCGAAGCGCATAGTGACGGGTGATGGAATACTCACATCCCGCCCAGACCGCCTCGAAACGTACCCGCATCGCCGTCACCGTGGGCAGCATCCTCGTCGGCCTCGCCTTCCTCGGCTCCGGCATCACGAAGGTCACCGGCGACCCGGCCATGGTGGCGAACTTCGCCGCCTGGGGCTACCCCGCGTGGGCCCTCTATGTGGTGGGCGCCGTCGAGGTGATTGCGGCCGCATTCCTGGTGATTCCGCGCACGACGTTCCTTGCGGGCGGCACGCTTGCCGGCCTCATGGTCGGCGCCGTCGGCACCCACATCGTGGCGGCGGAATGGACCATGATCCTCGCCCCCGTCGTCCTCGGCTCGCTCGCCGTACTCATCGCATGGCAGCGCCGCCCCGACCAGTTCCGCGAACGCCCGTCGATCCCGGCGACCGGTATCTGAATGTCGAGACCATTGACGTGACCCCCATGACCCCGCCACCCCTCGAATCCAGCGACGCAAAAACGACCACCGGCACCGCCGAGGCATTGGAATCCAAATCCGCCGAACCGCAACGCCCCAGCATTCAACAACCCCCGGGCCGCCAACCGGCATCCCCCGTGGATGCCCTGTTCCTTGAGCGGTCGTCGCCGTACGATTTCGCGGATGAGCCGATTCCCCGGAGTGCCCTCGAATCCATGATCGAGGCGGCCCGCTGGGCACCATCCTCGTTCAACGAGCAGCCGTGGCGCTTCGTGTACGCGGTCGATTCCGAGGATCGGGAGCGGTTCATGGAACCGCTCGTGGAGTTCAACCGGGATTGGGCGAAGAACGCGGCCGCCATCGTGTACATCCTCGCCAAACGCACGTTCGACAAGAACGGCAAACCGAATCGGCATGCGGCCTTCGACGCGGGCGCGGCTTGGATGAGTTTCGCGCTCCAGGCGACCCGGGAAGGCCTCGCCACCCACGCCATGGGGGGCTTCGATGAGGATCAGGCGAAGAAGGTGCTCGGCCTCGAAGGGTCCGACCCTTATGACGTCCTCGTGGCGATTGCGGTGGGCGCCCGCGGTGCTCCCTCGGACCAGCCTCCCTCGGACCGGAAGCCGCCTGGCGTGATTGCCCATGAGCGGGGGTTCCCGGCCTCGTAGGGGGATGCGCGCAGACGCGGCCTCCCCCAGCGCCGCTGTGACTGCCTGCGCGGGGCGCTTGGGATGCCCATTGCATGCCGCCCCACACGGCAGCACCACCCCGCCAGCCCCGCAACCACCTCCGAATGCATAGCCGGGCACGTACGCCCGAACCCCCGACAGCCCTGCCCACCCCTCGCGGCCCGGCCCATTTTCCATTCCCAACCATCCGCCATCCAGTGGCACAATCCCTTGTGTGCGGGCGGGCGACCGGGCCGCGGGCGGGAGCCGTTTCCCCCTCATCCTGCCAGTGCCCATTCCATGAGGCGCGCCACCTCGACGCCATACACCGCGGGCATGGCGTCTGCGACGGAGGCCACATGCCGGGACACCGCAGCAAGGCGCGCCGCCGCATCGCCGTGGACGGGCAGGGCATCCACGTACGCGGGAGCCTCCTCGACCGGGAGCACGGTGGCACCGGGCACGGGCACCGGCTCACCCATCAGGAGCGAACGGGATACGACGTCGGCTCCGGTTGGGCCCATCCCTTCGATCACGTGCCTTGCTGCACCCCCGGGCCCCACGACCGTGCGGATATCGGCGGCCACACGAGAGGCGCCTGCATTCCCGAGAACATGCGCCCCCACAACAACCTCTGACCCGGCGCCGGCGAATGCTGCCACCTTGGATTCGACAGCCGCTCCTTCGCCACCAAGGACCGTGATCGGGCATGTCGTCGACGTGGTTCCGCCGACGGTCGCAAGAGCCCATGTCATCGACCCTGCGCGGGCGACGTGGGCGATGCGGGTGGATTCGTTCCGCACGCGTGGCCCCCATTGCTCGACAGCGGAGTAGTGCACGTCCGCGCCTTCAGCCACCTCCACAAGGACCCGCGACGCGCTCACCGTCACATCCGGCCGCGGCGAAGGACACGCATCCACCACATGCACCCGCGAATCAGGGCTTGCACGGACGATCACCCGCGGGAGGAGGGCGGCCCCGGTGAAGCGGGGGAGTTCGATGGCGGCATCCAAGGCCACGCGGGCGGGCACGGTGACGACGAGACCGTCCGACCAGAACGCGCCGTGGAAGCGATCCGCCCATGTGGGGGCCCGCGGAAGGTCGCGGAGGATCATTTCCCGCAGGGAGTCCGGGTCCTTCTGCAAGGCTTCCCGTAGCGAGGTGACCTGGACGCCGCGTCGCGCAAGGGCGCGAAGGGCGGCGTGTCCGTCCGCGTCGACGACGACCTCATTGATGGCCGGCGCCACCGCATCGGGCGGCAGGTGGCGGGCTGCATCGACTCGCGAGGCCGTGACCCAGGCCGGCTCTCCGAGGGCTTCGCCGAATGCCCTCGCAGCCGCCATCGGGTCCATGGACCCCGCGAGCCGCCCGCAAACCCTTAACCCCTCGCCGCGGCTCCGCGGCACGTGGCCTTCTCGCGAAACCTGTACGCGCCGACGCACGGGTACGACCCGGGCGACCTCACCCGAAAGCGCGTGGGGGACGCCCTCGTCCGGAAGGCAGGAAGCTTCCCCGGCGACACCACCCTCACCGTGGGCACGGGGCCCGGCTTCCTCGTGAATGCCCTCGCGCGGGCGTTCAAGCGCTGCACGAGCGTCGGGGTCGACCCCGATGTCGCATCCCTTCTCCGGACCCGCTCGAACGCCGCTGTTGAAGGGGTCGAGACGCGCGTGCGGACCGTGCGCGCGGAGCTCACGAACCTCCCGTTCAAGAACGAGGCGTTCCCGCTCACCGTGAGCGCGTTCGCCCTGCACACGATGCCGAAGTGGCAGATCCTCGATGTCCTTGAGGAGATGCATCGGGTCACCATGTTCGGCGGGAAATTCCTGATCGTGGACGCGGATTTCACGCGCGTCCGCAAGAACCAGCCCGTGACGCTTTACCCGTTCACGCCGAGCGTCCTTGACATGATGCGCACCATCGGGTTCGGCAAGGTGCAGCCGCAGCGCCTCGAGATGTCGCAGGATGGGGCGATGATCCACCTCGTGAGCGCGAAGCGCTTCGACGCCGAGGGCGAAGAGTACGACGAGGATGATGAGGACGAGGACGACGAGTGATCGCGTCACGGGGCGGGTTCGGTGGATGGCGCGTGGAGGCGCATCCGGTACGATCCCGCCCCCACTTCCACGACGTCGACCCGCATGACCTGGTTGATCGGATCGTCAGGGGCGATCGAGAACGATACGGGAACGACGAGGGCATCGAGCCCTTCGAGGGGGACGCTGCCGTTCCCGTCAGCGCGCGCCATCTGTCCGTCGGATGCGATGAGGGAAATCCATCGGTACTGTCCTTCAGCGGCGCGGACATCGGCGACATGGATCGGTAGGCCGCCATTGATTTCGACGGTGGCGTTCAGCGCCATCGATGCTTCGACTTCCGGGCCGCCGAGGCGGACGGTGGTCGCGCGGAACGTGACGTGCGTGAATCCGTCCGGGAGCCCTGACGGGGCCGGTTCGATGGCGATGGACACGATGCCGGTCGGCTCGGGGCCGATGCATCCTGCGAGGATGAGGATGGTTGCGACCACCGGCAGGAGGTGGGCTCGGGTGGGGGACCGGCCGGGTCGCATGCGCTGGCAGCCGGCGACCGCGCAAAGAACGTGTCGCATTTGCGCGTGATGCGCGCGCGCCGGCTCACGGGAACCAGAGATTGTAGTAGACGAGGGGCACGTAGTGGAAGAGCGAGAACCGGAGGAGCGTGCCGAGCAGCGTGCCGAGGAGGTACTTGGACGCGGGCGTTTGGACGAGGGCGAGGGTGTAGAACCATGGCGTGTCGGGTCCGAGGGGGATGGAGAGTACGAGGAACGCGGCCCAGAAGCCGTGGCGTCCGGCGAAGGTTTCGGCCCATTCGAACGCGCGGGCCACGGGCGACCCGGGCCGCATGCTGCGTTTGAGGCCGCCTTGCACTTCGCTGCCGAGGAAGAGCACGAGCCATGCACCGATTGTCATGCCGAGGCTGACGCTTGCGATGGCGAGGGGGGCCCCGACTTGTTCGGCCACGGCGCTGAGGCGGAGTTCCGGGAGGAACGGGAAGAGGACGGTGGATCCGATGCCGATGGCGAAGTAGGTGGCGACGGCGCGCCATGCGGGCGCGAGTGATGGGAAGATGAAGGACGTGGTGACGGTGCCGACGAGGAGGGCGGCGACGATGGTGATGGAGGCGACGAACAGCGCGGCGGTCTTGCCTTCGCGGGTCAGTGCGTACGGATTCCACATGCCGCGGAGGAGGGCTTTGCGTTCGCGCCGATGGGAGAGGTGGGCGTCCGCGGCGGATGCGCCGACGAAGAGGCGTTCGGGGGCTTCCACGAGGGCTCGCGACGTGTCGCCGGCAAGCTCGACGAGCGCGGCCGATATGCGATTCAACGTGCTCGCGCCTTTGACGACGGCTTTGCCGCCTTGGCCGGGGACGCGGCGGGAGATGGCGTCGGCGCCTCGGGCGATCATGGCATCGCCGGCGCGGGCGGTGGCCTGGACGCGGCGGTGCACGGCGCGTGCGGCGGCGAGGAATTGGGAGAGGACCCGGGGTTCCACGGTGACGAGTTCGGTGACGTTGATGTCGAGGCGGCCATCGTCCCGCTTGGTCCGGATGAGGGTGGCGTATCCGACGCGTGACATGGAGTCCGCGTCCCGTTCATCGAACCCGTGGCGCGTTGCGTACTCGGCGTCCTTGGAGTGGGTGCCCCGTTTCGGCATGCCTGTTCCGAGGACGTCTTCCCATTCCCAGCGTGATACGCGGGCGCCGGGGCGGGGGAGGGGTGCGTTGCTGAATGTGATGGCGACACGGATCGGGGCCGGGCGGTCCGTGGTCACGTCTCGGCATCGTTGCGATTTGTCATGAACCCGTCGTGCCGGCCACGCGCCGCTGC
>JBFILE010000207.1:0-6960 GCA_041599855.1 Thermoplasmatota archaeon | reverse complement strand
CACGTTCAACTACTGGTCCACCGAGCGCATGGTCGAGGTCGCGCCTGCCGCGGAAACCAACGACACGATGCCGGATGACGAGGAGCCCGCCCTCGCCGCGGACTCGTACACCGTGACGACGAACGGCGTGCCCGCGACGGCCCAGGCCGAGACGGCATTCTCCTTCACCGTGACGGTGGCTGGAAACACCACCATGATGAGTGACCATATCGGCGCCCATTTCGGCAACGAAACCTCCCCGGAGGCGAACGTCACCGTGTACCCGTACGCGTGCATCCACAGCGGGGGCGAAGTGCCCGGAACCTACGAGGTTTCCTGCACGGTGCTGACCACGGGGATCTGGTATCTGCGCGGCCACATGCGCGCGATGTCCGGCGGCGAGACGTTCAACTACTGGGGCGAGGAACAGACCATCGTCGTTGCGTGAAGACGACATTCCATGCCGCGCGACATGCCCCCCGACATGCCCCCGACATGCCGCGCGCGACCCCACCCAAGGGATCGAGCCGGGCGCGCTCCGCGCCCCGCTCGGCCCCACCAATCCCGACCCATTCCTTTTCCGGCGCACCCCGGGCCTCAAGCCACGGGGCCGCGCGCCGGCGCCTCACAGGCGCCCTTCACTCACGAAGAGTTCCGCACCCAGCACGTTCGACCCGGCGGCACCGCGGATCGTGTTGGAGGCCGTGACCACGAATTTCAATCCGAGGATGGGGTCCGGGCGGACGCGACCCACTGTTGCGCTCATGCCCCGGTTCACGAGGGCATCACGACGCGGCTGGGGCCGGGTGTCATCCTCGGCGATGAGGACGGGCGCCGGAGGGGCGCTGGGAAGCTGGCGTTCCTGCGGCACGCTGCGATACTCCCGCAGCACCGCCACGGCTTCCTCCGGCGTGACGTCGCGGCCGAGTTCCACGCTCGCCGAAACCGTGTGGCCTTCCTGCACGTTCACGCGGACCGCGGTGGCGCTCACCGGGATGTCCGCAAGGGCGATGCCGTCGGGGCCGAGGGTGCCGAGGAACCGCGTCGTCTCCTTCGCGATCTTCTCCTCCTCGCCCCCGATGTAGGGCACGATGTTCCCGAGCATGTCGATGGCGCTGAGGCCCGGGTAGCCGGCACCGGAGATGGCCTGGTACGTGCTCGCGATGACACGCTTCACGCCGAAGGCATCATGGAGGGGTTTCAGGGCGGAGACGAGGGTGATGGTGGAGCAGTTGCCATTGGTCACGATCTTCCCGTCCCGGGCCTGCCGGTCCACGAGGGCGAGGTGGTCCGGGTTCACGTCCGGCAGGAGGAGGGGGACGTTCGGGTCCCATCGGTGGTCCCGCGCATTCGTGAACACATGGGTGCCCCGGTTCGCGAGTTCCTCCTCGATCTTCCCGGCCTTCCCGGCGGGAATGGCGCTGAAGACGAGGTCCACGTCAAGGTCGTCGAGGGCGAGCTTCACATCAAGGTCCTTCACCATGGCGGGCATGGGGGAGTCGAGGACCCACGTGGCTGCGTCCCGGTATTTCTTCCCCGCGGATCGCTCACTCGCGACCACTTCCGTGAGGCGGAAATAGGGATGGTTCTCAAGCAGGGCCATGAAGCGTTGGCCCACCATGCCGGTGGCGCCGAGGATGCCGACTTTCACGGGATTCATTCGTTCCCCTCCGGGGTGGGTTTCGGGCGGGCGGCGGCGGTTGCCGGTCCTGCGCCCGCGACATCATCCCCGGCGATGAGGCCGGGGGCGAGGAATTCGTTGTGGATGGCGCGCACGCACGCGGCGGATTGCGCGCTCGACACGACGAAGTTGAGGGCGATGTCGCTTGCGCCGACACTGATCATCTCCACGTTCACGCCGGCTTCGCCGACGACGTTGAAGATGCGGCCGGCCATGCCGGGCGTGGTGCCGATGGCGTGGCCGACGGCGCACACGAGGCTCATCTCGCGGATGGGTTCCACGCGCTGGATGATGCCCGGGTACGCGTTCTCGAGGACCTCAACGCCGGCGTCCACGTCCTTCCCGTTGACGAGGAGGGCGAACGAGGCTTGGCTCGCGGCCATGTTGTACACATTGATCTTCGCATCGCCGAGGCGCGTGAAGACACGTTTGCCGATGCCACTCGTGTACGCCATGCCGGGACCGTACAGGCGGATGATGGCGAGGTTGCCGCGGACCGCGACGCTCCGCATCCGCGGGATCGCGTCCTTCAGGTCATTCGAGATGCGGGTGCCCGCAAGTTCCGGGGCTTCCGTGTTCCGAACGTGGATCGCGATGCCCTTGGCTTCGAGGGGCTCCACGGTGCGGGGGTGGAGGACCTTGGCGCCCACGTAGGCCAGTTCCGCGGCTTCGTCGTACGTCATCTCAGGGAGCGGTTGGGCTTCCGGGAGGACCCGCGGGTCCGCCGTGAGGAAGCCCTTCACGTCCTTCCAGACCTCAAGGCGCTCGGCGTCAAGGGCGCTGGCCACGATGGCCGCGGAATAGTCGCTGCCGCCGCGGCCGAAGGTGGTGACGTGCCCCTGGTGATCCCGGCCGAAGAAGCCCGTCATCACGGGCGTGATCCCCCGTTTGAGCATGGGCCCGATCGTTGTCGCGAGGTTCTCGGCGACCTCGTCCATGAGGGGCGTCGCATTCCCGAAGACGCCGTCCGTGACCACGCCGGCATCATCCGCGTCAAGGGGCTCCGCGGGGACACCGCGGCTCCGAAGCACGCTGGCGAGGACCCTTGTGGTGAATCGCTCCCCGTAGGTCACGGCAAGGTCCCGCGTCTTCCCGGTCAATTCCTCCGTGTACGCGATGCCGTACAGGAGGCGTTCCAGCCGCTGCAGGAGGGAATCGAGTTCCGCCTGCACGCGCGCCGCCTCCTCCTCGCCCACGACCGCCACGTCGAGGGCCTGTTCGTGGCGCTGCCGCAGGGTCTCGATGAAGGGGTCGATGAGGGTCTCGTCCTGCTTGATGCGGCCGACGGCGTCAAGGAGACTGTCCGTGACCCCGGCCATGGCACTCACGACGAGGACCTTCTCCTTCGGCTCGCGCTTGGCGATGTCGGCGACCTTCGCGAGCATGGTGCCGTCGCCCACGCTCACACCGCCGAACTTCATGATGATCATGGGATCTCCTCCGAGCCGAAGTACGCGCGGCTCGCATTCGCGTATGCGCGGAAGCTCGCGGCACCATCGGCAACACTCTTCTCGAATGCGTCGAGGGCCTGCCGGATGCGCGCGTACACCTCGGGCGTGTGCGCGTTGAGTTTCTGGATCTGGTGGTAGAGGTCCGCGTTCTCGTCCGCGACCTCATGGGCGACGCGCACCTGCTTCACGAACGTGGGGCCGCCAAGGTGCTTCAGGTCCGCGTACGCGAACGGGAAGGCCGTGAGCGCCTGGCTGAACATGAGGTTCATGGCGTGGGGGAGGCCGAGGGTGGCCGCCATGTATGCGTCGTGGTCGGCGAAGGGAATCGTCACCACGTTGGCGGCCGTCTCTCGGAAGAGGGCCGCTGCTTCCCGGTTCGCTTCCGCATCGCCCGCATCGCAGATGACGAGGTTCTTGTTGGCAAGGAGGGTGGTCGCGGCGCCCCACATGGGGTGGATGCTCGCGACGCGCATGCCGCCAGCCATCGCATCCCGGAACGCGTCCGTGAACGGGCTTTTCAGGCTGGAGATCTCGACGACGAGGCCGCGGGTGCTCCCTTCCAGTCGCTTCAGGATGGACCCGATGATGGCGGGCGGCGTGGACAGGATGATTACATCGTAGTCGGGCGCGGCAGCCTCAAGGTCGTCCACGCTCGGGAACCGGTCGAGGGGCCCGGCGGGGTCGAAGGTCGCCACCCGGTAGCCCATGTTGTCGAGGTACCGGGTGAACCATGCGCCCATGTGGCCGCTGCCGCCCACGACGAGGGCCCGCCCGTCCTCGAAGCGTCGCGTGGCTCCGACGCGCTCCCGCTCCTGCACCCGGATCGATTCCCGGATGAGGATGCGGACGAGTTCCTCGCCCACGTCCTTTGCGATGCCGCGCTCCTCGCAGGCGGCGCGGCTTTCGTCGAGGAGTTTCGCTTCGACGGCGAAGTTGCGGATCGGGAGGCCGAGTTCCTGCTTGATCTCCCCGATCTCCTCCGCAAGCTGTGTGCGGCGGTGGACGAGGTCGATGAGCTGGATGTCGATGGCGCGGATCTCGTTTCGGCGCGCATCGAGGCGCGGGTCCGACGGTCGCGGCGGGGCACCCGATCCGTCGTCGCTCACCGGTAGTCGCCTCCTGCCCGCATGGGGGGCGCGCCTTCCGGCAGGTCGCCCTGGATGCCGCGGTGGATGAGGAGTGCGTCCACGAGGACGATTGCGGTGACGGCTTCGAGGACGGGCACGGCGCGGGGCACGATGCATGGGTCGTGGCGCCCCTTGGTGAGGACGTCCGCCGCTTCGCCCGTGACCAGGTTCACCGTGGGCAGGTTCCGCGGGATCGAGGACGTGGGCTTCAACGCCACGCGGTAGCGCAGGGTGGCGCCGGTTGCGATGCCGCCGAGGATGCCGCCGTTGTGGTTGCCGC
Organism: Thermoplasmatota archaeon; assembly: GCA_041599855.1. Classification (GTDB taxonomy): domain Archaea; phylum Thermoplasmatota; class SW-10-69-26; order JACQPN01; family JAJPHT01; genus JBFILE01. Next base: position 2,442 of record JBFILE010000207.1, on the reverse strand, counting down.
GGGCCTCGTCCACGTGGATGCGGCCATCGTCGCCCACGATGTAGGGGTCCACGACTTCGCTCCCGCGCTTGGCGGCGATGGCGAATCCGTCCCCGAATTCCACTCCCTTGGTGGCGGGGATGGTGAACACCGCGCGCGCGAGTTCACTTTCAAGGCTGCCGGCGACGGGTTCGCCGATGCCGAGGGGAACGCCTTCGGCAACGACCTCGATGACGCCGCCCACACTGTCCCGGTCGTTGCGGGCGGCGAGGATCACGTCCGCCATGGCTTGTGCAACGGCGGGGTCCGCGGTGCGCACGGGGTTCGATTCCACGTGGTCCCGGATGCCGTCCACATCGAGCACCACATCCGTCTTCACGCCCGCAATCTGCGTGGTGTGGGCGGCGATGGCGACACCGAGGGGTTCGAGGACCGCTTTTGCCAGGGCCCCGGCCATCACGGTGCACGCGGTGAGCCGACCGCTGAACATGCCGCCGCCGCGGTAGTCGTTGTAGCCCGCGAACTTGGCGCGCGCCGGGTAGTCGCTGTGTCCGGGGCGCGGCGTGTCCTTCGTCGCCTCGTACTTCCCGGATTCCCGGTCCGCATTCCGGATGACCATGAGGACCGGGCTGCCCGTGGTGCGTCCGTTGAGGACGCCGGTCTCGATGATGACCACATCGCCTTCGCGGCGCTGGGTCGTGAGGAGGCTCTGGCCGGGCCGGCGCCGATCGAGTTCCGGTTGCACGTCGCGCTCGCTGAACGGGATGCCGGCGGGGACGCCGTCCACGAGGACGCCGACCACGTTGCCGTGGCTTTCTCCGAAGATGCTGACGCGGAAGAGGCGGCCGAGGGTGTTCACCGGGAAACGCCTCCTGAGGTCGGCCCTTCTGATTTCAACGAATCGGTCCCTGCACGCCGCAGGCAGGCATCCAGCGGGACGGTCACGCGCGCACCTCCGCGTGGCCGCCTAGGCGCGTGAAGTCCTCCACGAACCGGGGGTAGCTCACCCGGTACGAGTCATGCTCGTCGATGATGGTGTCCCCCGAGGCGCCGAGGCCGGCGACGGCGAGGGCCATGAGCACGCGATGGTCGTGGTAGGTGTGGACGCGGGCGCCGGTGAGGGGTGCGCCGCCGTGGATGACGGCACCGTCCGGCTTCTCGGTGGCGCGGACGCCCATCTTCCCGAGTTCCGTGACCATGGCGGCGATGCGGTCGCTCTCCTTCACCCGGAGGGGCGCGGCGCCGGGGTGCACCGTGTCCCCCTTCGCGTAGGCGGCGACGGCTGTGAGGATGGGGAACATGTCGGGCGTGTGGGACAGGTCCCGCGTGATGCCCCTCAGGCCGCCGGGGCCGGGCCCCTTCACGGTGACGGAATCGCCCGATTCCGTGACCTCGCATCCGAATTCCCGGAGGCACGGGATGATGGCCTTGTCGCCCTGGGGATTCTGGGGGTCGAGATTCGTGACGGTGACCGTGCCGCCGGTGATGGCTGCAGCCGCAAGGGGGAACGCGGCGGTGCTGTAGTCCCCGGGGACGCGGTACGTGGTGCCGCGGAGGGGACCCGTGTGGCGGATGTGGTACCCGCCGGGATGGGTGTGGACGTCGGCGCCGAAGGTCGCGAGCATGTCGGTCGTGATGTCCACGTACGGCTTGCTCTTGAGGGGACTCGTCAGGTGCAGGTCGAGGCCGGCCTCCGCCTGGGTTCCTGCGATGAGGAGGGCGCTCACGTACTGGCTGGATACGTCGCCCGGGATCGTGGTCTCGCCACCGCCCATGCGGCCGCGGACCACGAGGGGTGCGCACCCGTTCGCCTGGGTGGAATATGCCTCGGCACCCAGGGGATGCAGGGCATCGAGGAGGGGTTTCATGGGCCGGCTCCTGAGACTCGCGTCCCCCGTGAGCACGGTGAACCCGGGCGCGAGTGCGGCGACCGCCGTATGGAGGCGCAGGGTGGTGCCCGAGTTCCCGCAGTCGAGGACGTTCGCGGGCGTCCGCACGCGGCCGCCGCGGACGATGACCGTGTCCTCGTCGCGGGATACCTCGCCGCCGAAGGCTACCACGTTGGCGAGGGTGGACAGGGGGTCCGCGCTGAGGAGCGGTTCCGTGACCGTGGTCTCCTCGGTGAGGAGGGCAAGGGTGAGGGCGCGATGGGTGTACGACTTCGACGGCGGGGCCGCGCAGGTGCCATGGGCCGTGCCTGCGCGGACGATCAGCATGGGATCACCCCGGCGCCGGCCACGCGGGGCCGCGTCTGGAGGATGGTCGCGGACCCTTCCGAAAGGACGGCACGGACGGCGTCGAGGGCGTCCACCGGGACGAGGGCTGCCACGGCGGGCCCGGTGCCGCTCACGCTGACCGCGCGGGCCCCGGCATCGCGGGCACGCTGCACGATGCCCGCGTCCACCCCGTAGAACGCACCGTAGGCATCCCCGTTCGCCTGCATCGCTTCCGCATGCGCGCCCT
>JBFILE010000206.1:0-7038 GCA_041599855.1 Thermoplasmatota archaeon | reverse complement strand
TGCGTTGGCACGGCACCGTGGAGGGACCATCCATCGGGAACGGGATCGGCTGCCACCGGTCGGTGGGTTGGCGGATACCTGGGTGGATGCGTGGGTGCGTGGGCCGGTGCCCGCCCCGCCATCGCCGCAGCGCTCCATCGAGGCCGCATCCCACGCGAACCTGCGAATCCCCGCACTCACCCCTCCTCCGCCTCGTCCCGCCGACGCCGCCACACCCCCACGCCCTTGCGCGCCGCCATGAGCGCCGCAATCACGAGCGCGGCACCGAGAAGGCCCGCGAGGAGCGGAGCCTCCTGGGCGCGCGTCGACCACGTCTCCACACGGGTCGGTTCCTCCCGTGGCGGGAGCGGTGTCGGCGCGTCCGAGACCGTCGTTTCCCGAACGATGCCGAACTCGTCATTCCACTGGACCGCGAACGACACATTCCCCGCGGACCCGTCCCCCGCGGGCGAAACCGGGATGCGGAACGTGACCGGCTCATTCGGCTCCAGATCCTCGATCAGGATCCACGATGTCGACGCATACCTGCCGCCCTCCGGGACCCGCACCTGCGGACTGAACGCGGTCCCCGAACCTGTGTTCACCACAACCCCCCGCAACTGGACGCCCTCCGAACCCGCGGCGGCGCCCACGCCCGAACCGGCCCGCGGCTCCTCCCTCAGATCCAACACGCGGAACTGGACCGCGCCGCCCACACTCAATGCGAAATCGAAGATCTCGGCACGCGCAAAACCATCCTCCCCATACGTCACCGCCACCGAGAACGGCGCCACATCCGGCGCATGCCGCGCAACGCGCACCGTCATCGACGCCGTTGCCACGCCCCCCGGTGGAATCGATCCCCCGCGGACCAGGTCCCCGCCTTCGAGCAGGGCGAACGCGCTCGTGAACCCCGCCCCCGTCAGGAGGCCGCCGCCACCCGACGACGGACCCGCACCAAGGAGACCGCTCGACGTCTCCGCCGTGAGCACATTCACATCGAGGTCGCGAATCCATTCATTCCTCGCCCGGTTCCTCAGTTGAAACCGCAGGGTCTGCTCCTGCCCGGCCCCCACCTCCGGCGTCAGGAGCTCCACCTCCAACGCACCCGCCTCCTCGGGGCCGATGCGGACCGCCACCTCGCGCGTGACCGTGAACGGCCGCCCCCCGTCATCGCGGTACGACAGGGTCACGAACAGGCGGGCGCCCCCCGGATTCGGCGGCGTCGCCACATTGAGAACGATGCCCACCGTGTCGTTCTCGACAATGGGGCCCACGCGCCGCACGTTGTCGAAACCCACGAGAAGGAGGCCGCTCGTCGCATCCGGACTCACGCGCACCTCCACGTCCGTCACATCCCCCGGACCATCGTTCCCCACGAGGATGAGGAGGGTCGTGTCCTCGTTTGCCGGCAGGGCGCGGAACGGGCCGAACACATCCACGTCCGGGCCGCCGATGGCCAACGGCCCCGCCGACGGATCGAACGACGGGTTCCCGCTTCCTGCCGGAGGCGTCTGCCCCGCGCTCGCTGCGGCAACAAGGATGAGGGTCACGAGCGCCGCCACACCGCGAGGTGCGGCGGAGGGGGCGGGCATCCTGTCCTTGCCCTCCGGGCGGCCGGATAAAGCCTGTGATTGACCGTTCGGCTCCAGGGCCGGCGGGTGGTGGGCCCTTGCCTGATTCCGCCGGAAATTCCTTCCTGGTTCCCTCGTTCCGGCGGCGGCTGCGAGTGCTCCGGGGCTCAGAGGGATGCCGTCTGGTCCGCGGCAATCTCCACGCGAAATGAAAGCGCCACCCTTAACTGGGGATCCCGTTCTCATTGATTCGGTCACATGGGTTTCGAGCTTGCAGTGGTATCGAACACGCCCTTGACGGGTGTCGAGGACTCGGAAACGGTCGCCATCCGCTTCCTGCGCCAGATCGGCTACCTCACCGGCAGTGCCGAAGGCGAGGATGGCCGCATGAGCGTCGCGTACCGGTTGTTCATGGATTGTTTCCTCTCCCGCCCCGAGAAGGGCTGGTCCGTGGAGGAACTCATGGCCACCCTCGAAACCTCGCGCCCGACCATCTACCGCCACCTCAACAAGCTGAAGAGCCTCGACGTCCTGGAGGAAGCCTCCATCCGGAACGACGGGACCCCCGGCCAATCCCGCAAGACGTACCGCATCCGGTACGGGAACCTCGGGAAGGCGTGGAACTTCGTGGAAGCCCACGTGGACGTGGCGATGGAGAACTACCGGAAAAGCGTGGACCACTTGCAGGAGATTGCCCGCGAGCGGTCCGCAGCCACCCCCGCGGAACCTGCCCGACGCGGGTCCCGCAAGATGATCAAGGAGGCCTGAAACGCCCATGTCCACCCCCAAGAAGATCGAGAAATCCGAAATCCACCTCACCCTCGGCAGCAAGTACCGCGTCCTCTCCCTCGGCGGCCGTGACGCCATGCTCGAATCCCGCGGCACGTTCAAGGGCGTCGTGAGCGTCGGCACCATCGACAGCGTCGCCATCGAACTCGACGCGGACCAAGGCGAATTCTCCGGGAAACTCCGCGTCATCCCGAGCCACATGCTCCTCGCCGTTGACATCCTTGAACAAGCCAAGGACAAGGACAGCGAGAAAGCGGTCTCCGACGAACACATGCACTACGGGTGAACGGCCCGCCACCACGGCCCGCCGGCAGGCGGGCCCGACTCATTTTTCAGCGATGAACGTGCAGCAAACCCCGGCGAGCGAAGCCTTTTCTGCGATCCTACAAAAATACATTCATACAGTTGTACAGTTCGGCCATTGCTTTCATTTCACTTCAGATCGGAATGGTCGGACGGGACGGGTCGCAAGGGATGGGTGCGCGCGTCGGACCCAAACCCACTCCTTCCCGCCGTGCCTTGCCGCCGTGCCTTGCCGCCGCGCCTTCCCTGCCGCGCCATGCCGCCATGCCTTGCCGCCGCGCCTGGGCGCCGCGCCTTCGCACCACTGCTTCGTGCCATCCCTTCTCGCCCGCCACCACCACCACCACCACCACCACCACCCCCCGCCCGGCACCGCGCCGGCGAGGCTCGGCACCGCCAGGCCCCCCTTCCACGCGCCCCACCATCGCGGGGCCCTCCCCGACCCCCCACTTTTATACGCCCGCACACATGCCCGGCCCGATGACTTCGTTCCCGGAAGTCGAGGCGAAATGGCACGCGCGCTGGAAGGAATCCCACGCGTACGAGCCCAAGGTCGAGGAGGGTCGCGAGAAGTTCCTCGCCACGTACCCGTACTCGTACATGAACGCCCACGCGCACGTCGGCCACGCCTACACGATGCTGCGGAACGACATGCAGGTCCGGTACCAGCGCATGCTCGGGAAGAACGTGCTCTTCCCCTTCGCGTTCCACGTCACCGGCACCCCCATCGTCGCCGCCGCGAACCGCATCCGCGACCGGGAACCCAAGCAGATGAAGATCATGGAGGACCTCGGCATCCCCGCCTCCGAAGTCCCCCGGTTCGAGGACCCCGAGGAATGGGTCCGGTACTTTCCGAAACACTGGCGCGCGGACGTGGAACGCCTCGGCCTTGGAATCGACTGGCGCCGCGAATTCATCACCACGAGCCTGAACCCCCACTATGACGCCTTCATCCAATGGCAGTTCCGGAAGCTCCGGGAATCCGGCTACGTGGAGAAGGGCTCCCACCCCGTCGTCTGGTGCCCGAAGGACAAGGCCCCCGTCGCGGACCACGACCGCTCCGAAGGCGAAGGGGAAACGCCGCAGGAATGGACCGTCGTCAAGGCGAAGGTCGTGGGCGACGTGCCCGCCGGGTTCGCCGGCGAAGGCAGCGGCGACATCATCCTCGCATGCGCGACCCTCCGCCCCGACACCATGTTCGGCCAGACGAACGTGTGGGTGGACCCGGACTACACGTACCACGTCATCCGCGTCGGTGACGAGCGCTGGGTCGTGAACGAGGGCGCCGTCCTCAAGCTCCACCATCAACTCGGCGCCGAGGACACGGGCGTCACCGTCACGGGAGCCGACCTTGTCGGTGTGCGCGTCCAAGCGCCCGCCCGCGATGCCGTCATCCCCATCCTGCCTGCGCGCTTCATCCGGCACGAGCGCGGCACCGGCATCGTCACGAGCGTCCCGAGCGACAGCCCCATGGACTACGTGGCCCTCGAAGACCTCCGCCAAGGCCGCTTCGGCACCGCCGACGCGCACGCCCTCGCGAAGGCCATCGACGTCATCCCCATCATCCGCACCGAGGAGCACGGGGACGTTGCGGCGCGCAAACTCGTCACCGAACTCGGCATCCGCGAGCAGACGGATTCCGCGAAGATCCAGGAAGCCACGGAGGAAGTGTACAAAGCCGGATTCTATTCCGGCACCCTCCTCGACGGATGCGGCCCCTTCGCGGGACGCAAGGTCGCGGAAGCCAAGGAGGAGATGCGCGCGTGGATGATCGCGGAAGGCCACGCGGACACCATGTTCGAGACCACGGGTCCCGTGAAGTGCCGCTGCCTCACGCCGGCCATCGTGAAGCTCGTGAAGGACCAGTGGTTCATGAAGTACTCGGACCCGGAGTGGAAGAAAACAGTCCATGCGGCGTTCGACCGCATGAACATTCACCCGGAACTCTCGCGCAAACAGTTCCACTACGTCGTGGACTGGCTGCGGGATTGGGCGTGCGCCCGCGAAACCGGCCTCGGGACGAGGCTCCCGTGGGACGAGCGCTGGGTCATCGAGAGCCTGAGCGACTCCACCATCTACATGGCGTACTACACCCTCGCACCGCACCTGGAGCAGGGCAGCGTCACGGGCGATGCCTCGTGGAACCGGGAAGGCGTCGATGCCGGCGACCTCGATGACGCGCACTTCGACCACGTGCTCCTCGGCCGCGGCGACCCCGCCGCGATTGCGAAGGGAACGGTCACGGAGGAGAAGCTCCGCACCATGCGCACGGAGTTCAGCTACTGGTACCCCGTGGACTTCCGGAACTCCGGAAAGGACCTCGTCCAGAACCACCTCACCTTCTTCGTGTTCCAGCACGCCGCCATCTGGCCGGACGAGCCGGAGAAGTGGCCCCGCGGCATCGGCGTGAATGGCTGGGTCATGGTGGACGGCGAAAAAATGAGCAAGAGCCAAGGGAACTTCGTGCTCCTCCGGCAAGCCCTCGACGACTACGGCACCACGGTCACGCGCCTCGTCCTCGCAAACAGCGGGGAAGGCGTGGACGATGCGAACTTCGACCGCGAATTCGCGCCCGTCGCGGACCGGCGCCTCCGGAACCTCCTCGAACTCGTGGAGAACCCGCCCGCCACCCGCACCGACGCTGCACCCGTGGACGCGTGGTTCCGGAGCGCACTCCACCGCCACATCGCAACCTGCGGCTCCGAGATGGCGGCCGCCACCTACAAGAGCGCCCTCAAGACCGCTTTCTTCGACCTCACGCGCGACTGGCAATGGTACCTCCGCCGCGCGGCCGGCGTCCCCCACAAGGATGTCCTCGCCGAGTACGTGGACGTTCAGCACCGCCTCCTCGCCCCCTTCATCCCGGAATTCGCAGAAGAGGTCCACGAGAAGCTCGGGGGAACCGGCCTCGTCATCGACGCACCCTACCCGGCCGCCTCGGCCGACGCCATCAACCCGGCCGCCGAAGCCGCCGAGGACTACGTGCGCACCGTCCTCGAGGACACCCGGGAGATCCTGAAGGTCACCCGGAAGGAGCAGCCCACCCGCATCATCTACTACGTGGCCCCGGAATGGAAGGCCACCATGTACCGGTGGGCCCTCGATCAGGTCCTCGACACGGGCCGCGTCCAGATGGGCGACCTCATGGGCCGCGCGAAGGGCGACGACCTCGTGAAGCGCCACATGAAGGATGCGCCCAAGCTCGCGCAGGACCTCGTGAAGACGTTGAGCAACCTCTCCAAGGAGGATGCGGAGGCACGCGCCGCGGCATTCGACGAGGCGGACGCACTCACGAAGAGCGTCGCGTTCTTCGCCGAGGAATTCGGCGGTGCGGACGTCGCCGTCCACATGGCGGGCGAACCCGGCATCCCCGACCCCGCGGGGAAAGCGAAGCACGCCACGCCTCGCCGCCCCGCCATCTTCGTCGAGTGACGTCGGCGGGAGGGGGGCGGTGCGCGGTCCCAACCCCGGAAACCCCTTGACGGCCCCCGCGGCCGACGGGCTGGATGGGCGTCGAACCTCACGGGCGACCCCCGCACCCGCCTGTACGCCGCCGGCGGTTCGTTGCCGCCTTCGTGTGATTCCACGCGGGATCGACGGCCCGAAGGGTCCGCCCGTGGCCCCCATGGAGTCTTCGACCACAACGCGCTTCCATGGACCCCCCGAGCATTCCAGTGCATGACCCCGGAACCGGCGGGACCCGCCCCGCATACCGAGAAAGGCGTGGACAAGGAACACCTGGCGAAGGCGCTGCAGGAAGGACTCATCGGCCGCAAGGCGCTCCTGCGCACCTACGAGCGTGTGGCAGAGGAGGTGCAGGACGCCGACATCCAGGCGAAATGCCGCGAATTCGCGGAGGATGAGAAGAAGGAATATGAAGAGGCGGTCGAGATCACGCGCCGGTACGGCGGCGATCCGGGCGCGATCCAGGGCGTCAAGGAGGAAGTGGCAGGCTTCCTCGGAAAACAGGTCATCAGCGGCGGGAGCGAACCCTACCACTGCGCCAAGGACCTGGCGACTCTCCACGGTCTCGAAGCGGCGGGGTACGCGGGGGCCTCCTTCATGAAGAAGGTAGCCGATCGGGCCGGCGATTCCCAATGGTCCGACGCCGTCAACCAGAGCATCCACACGGCTGAGCGCCACATGGAGTACCTCGGCGAGAAGGTCGGCGAATTGGGCAACCAGGCCTTCGAAACTCGATAAGCCCCTGCGTGTCCCTCGCGGGGTGCCCGCACCCAGCGGGCGCCCGCGAGGGGAAGTCCAAGGGCACCAACGGCCATGGCGGAGAACGTCGTGACGAGGGCTCGGAGTGCGGCGGAATGCGGCGCGGCGGAATGCGGCGCAGTGGCTCTCTGCACCGCCATCTGCGCAGCACCCATGCCGCCGACCCTGC
>JBFILE010000205.1:0-7105 GCA_041599855.1 Thermoplasmatota archaeon | reverse complement strand
TCGGGAACGTTCGCCGAGGACCTTGAGACCCTTGCGGCGAGCATGGCGGAACCCTATGGCGATGCACGGTATGCCATTGCGCTCCTGCAGAAGTCGGGGACGAATGCGGACGATCGCCGCTCAAGTGAGGTGAGCGCCGAGGACCTGCGGGCCGCCGCCGCGGACGAGCACCCGTTCGTGACCGAGTCCAAGCTCCGCGAGCTCGACCTGCACAAGCAGCTTACGCTCCTCTCCATCGCGCGCGCCCTCAAGAAGCAGGATGCGGCGTTCGTCATCACAGGGGACGTGGAGGAGCGGTATGCGCTCGCGTGCGAGGAGGTCGGTGAACGCCCCCGCGCCCACACCCAGTTCTGGACGTACCTGAAGGAGTTGGAGAGCCTCGGATTCATCCGGACGCGCCGGAGCGGGAAAGGCGTCCTTGGGACGACGACCCTCATCAGCCTCCCGGACGTGCCTGCGGCGGTCCTTGAGGAGAAGCTGCTGGAAGTGATGAAAGAGGCGGCCCGCAGGTGAGCGCCCGCGAGCCGCACGTGGCAACGAGTTGCCAGGGCGTGGAGCCGGAGCTCGCCCACGACCTCCTGACCTTGGGTGCGACGAACATCCGGGAGGACGTGGGGAAGGTCTTCTTCGAGGCGTCCCGCGAGGAAAGCCTCGGCATCATCCATGGGCTGCGGGCTGGCGACAAGGTGCTGCGCGTGGTCCAGACCGGGGAGGTCGCATCGGCCGCGGATGTGCGCATGTTGGGGTTGTCCACGGATTGGCCGTCCGTGTTCCCGTCGTCGAAGTCGTTCGCGGTGCGCGCGCAGCGCCTCGGCGAGCATTCGTTCACGAGCCTTGATTGCGCCAAGGAGATGGGCGCGGCGATCATCGAGTGCTTCGAGGCCATGGGCCACGAGCGGCCCCGGGTCCGGCTGAACGGTCCCGAAGTCGAGGTGCGTGTCATCGTCCGGGACGAGTACTGCACCCTCGCCGTGAACCTCTCAGGTGCGAGCCACCACAAGCGCGGATGGAGGGCCGTGGGCCACATGGCGCCCATGAAGCCGACCCTCGCGGCGGCACTCGTCACATTCAGCGGGTGGGAGCGCCTCGGCTTTGGACCGCTCCTTGATCCCACGTGCGGGAGCGGGACGATCCCCATCGAGGCGGCCCTCCTCGCCCGCCGGACGCCTCCGGGAATGTTCCGCCTCGACCGGGGCCGGGAAACGGCGCGGCAACCGGGGAAGCGGAAGCGCATGCGCGCGGACCCGGAGAGCCGGAACGGGCGCGGCCGGGAAGCCGCGGGCCTTCCGGCGGACCCGGACAATGCGGAGGATGCGTGGTTCCAGGAGACCCACACGCCCACCGGGTACCTCTTCCATCACCTCCACGGGTATGACGATGCCATGTGGACGGAGGCGCGGCACCGCATGGAGGCCCGGGCGGACGCGACGCGGGCGCTTGACATCGTGGGGAGCGACCGCTCCGAGAACGAGATCGATGGCGCCGAGCGGAACGCCGCTGCGGCCGGGGTCGACGATGCCATCACGTTCCGCGTCGCCGATGTGACCGGATTCTCGCCCGACGTGCATCCCCGTGTCATCGTGGCGAATCCGCCGTACGGGGTCCGCATCGGGAGCCAGCAACTCGTGGACAAGGTGAACCGCGGCATCGCGGACCTCGTGGATCGCGAGGTGAAGCGTGGACCCCTCACCGTGGCCCTGGTGGCCGGGGACCTGCGGCTCGAACGGGCCATCGATCACGCGTTCGTGGAGAAGCGGCGTGTCCTGTTCGGGAACCTGCCCGTCCACTTCCTGCGATGGGACCTTGAGTGATGCGGGAGCCGAAACCCTCAGTATGCAGGTCAAGCTACCCCCCCTGATGATGGTCCCCGAGACGCTCCGGGCCATGGGTTGGTCCGCCATCCATCAGGCCCATTGGGATGATCGGCCGGAATTCCCCGGCGTGCGCCCCGCCCGCGTGGTCCGGCAGGACCGCGGACGCGCCCTGGTCCATGACGGGGAACGGGCGTTCGCCGCCCGCCTCGCACTCGGGGAGGGTGCGACGGACCCGGCCGTCGGGGATTGGGTGGCCATCCGTGATGATGCGGCGGAAGGCATCGGGCCCCGCGTCCTCGATGTGCTGCCTCGCACCACGGCCCTTGGGCGCAGGCGGCCGGGCCGGTCCACGGAGGAGCAGGTCGTGGCCGCGAACGTGGATGTGGCCTTCATCGTGGTCGGTCTCGACAATGATTTCAATCCGCGTAGGATCGAGCGCTACGTGGCCCTTGTGCGGGGTGCCGGCGTGACGCCGGTTCTCGTCCTGACAAAGGCGGATACGTGTCCGGATGTGCCGGCGCGCCTTGCGGCGGCGGCGGATGTGGCGTCCGGCATCGAGTTGGTGCCGGTGGCAACGCCCCTCGGCCACGGCATCCCGCAGGTGAGGGCGCTCGTTCCGGCGGGGGCCACGGCCGTGGTGATCGGGTCGTCGGGCGCCGGGAAGAGCACGCTCCTGAACCGGCTGCTCGGCGATGTCGTGGTTCCGGTGGGTGATGTGCGCGCCCATGATTCCCATGGTCGTCACACGACCACGAACCGGGAGTTGTTCGCACTCCCGGGCGGTGGCATGATGATCGATACGCCGGGCATGCGTGAGCTGGCCCTTTCAGCGGACGATGACGAAGGCATCCGTCAGGCCTTCGGGGACATCGAGGCGCTCGCCGCCACGTGCCGGTTCCCGGATTGCGGCCATGGAACCGAGCCCGATTGTGCGGTCCGGGAGGCACTCGACTCGGGGGCGCTTTCGGTGGACCGGTTTGCGAACTACGGGAAGCTCCAGCGGGAACTCGCGCACCTGCAGCGCAAGCGTGGCGCGGCGCCTCGCCATGAGGAACGCCGCGCCGGGCGGGACTTCGCGAAGATCATCCGCGATGCGAAGGCGGCGAAGAACCGGTCCCGCCGCTGATTCACCCGATATGGCCGTACCGGATCAGTTGCACGATGATGACGATGCCGATGATCACGAGCGCGGCTCCGGCCAATGTCACCCATGCCCAATTCCGCGCGAACCACGCGCCCCAGGTTTCCTCCACCTGGAAGTCGGCAACCTGGGTCGTGACGGTGCCCGCGTCCTGATAGGTGACCACGGCTTCCGCCACGTAGCGGCCCTTGGACGGCGGCGTGAACGAGGCGCTGTAGATGTGGTCGCCGGCCTTTCGGTCGACGCCGGTTCCGTCGTCCACGAGGAGGACTTCCTGGACCAGGCTCCGCGTGTCCCCGTCCACGATGAGGACGCGGAGCTTTGCGCCGATCACGGGTCGCAGGAGCTTGATCTCGATGATGGCGGGTTCGCGGTACGCGACGGTCTTGGGCGCATCCACGGTGCCGACGCCGAGGCCCGTGTTGTTGACGAGGACGCGCACGGTCCGGTTCGTCTCCTGCTCGAAGTCCGAGACGGCGGCCACGAGTTCGTACATGCCATCGGAGAAGGCACGCGTGTCCCACGTGGTTTCGCCGCGGACTTCGGACGTTGCGGGGAGCAGGTCCGTTGCGAAGGATTGCACGACGGGTCGGATGCGGATCTTGAAGGTGAGGCGGTCGCCGTCGGGATCCTTCACGTCCCACGAGATCTTCACGCGGTCCTTGACTTCGCTGCCGGTGGCCGGCATGTCCACGAGGAGGGTTGGCGCATGGTTCGGCGCACGGATCCGTTGCGGGAACTGGAGGCTGCCGTTCCACCGCTCGTTCCCGAGCTTGTCGGAGGCGAAGAAGGCGACCTGGAGGTCCTTGGATTTGGGGACGGGTCCGACGGGGATGGTGATGGTTCCGCCGCGGGCGGTCGCGAGGCGTTCGCTCGCGTCCACTTCGGTGAAGGCACCTGCGCCGCCGATGCGCCAGTAGATGAGGAGCTTGTCGAATCCGGCATCCCCGGATTCGGTCCCGGTGACGACGAGGTCGTCGCCGAGGAGTCGCGCCGTGACGCGGGGCGCCTGATCATCGACGAGGGCCCGGAATTCCCGGTCCAGTTCCACGTTCCCGACGCGATCCACGGCCCGGGACCGCACGGCGTACAGGCCGTTCCCGATGTAGGTCGGGAGCTTCCCTGTGGGCGTGGGGAATGAGGTGACGTTGAACGTGCCCGGGTACCGGATCCAACCGGATTCCCGGTTCTTGTCGAGGTTCGCGAGTTGGATCTCGAGATGGGAGATGCCGCTCTGCGCGTCCGATCCGGCGAGGGTGAACGACGTCCGGTTCGTGATCACGAGGGATGCGGAGGTCGTGGTTTGTGGCGAGCCGACATCGAGGGTCGAGGAGGGCGTGATGCCGTCCACCGTGAAGTTCCACCAGAGTTGGCTGCTTTGGCCCAGGGTGTCGGAGGCGTTCACCCGGTACGTGATGCGTGTGCCGTTCGTGAACGCCTGGTTCGGGAAGACGGCGAGGCTTTGCGCAAGGGGCCCGGAGAACTCGATGGCGACGGGCGTGAAGACGCCCGTGGAGCCGATCTTCACGCTGGCGTCGACGCGGACGCGGTCGAGGTTGGGGTCCGCGATGATGAGGGTTACGCGGGGGGTCTCATTCGCCCATGCATCGGGCGCGGGCGTGATGCTGCGGAACACCGGCGGCGCCGGGGGATAGAGGCGGACCGGGATCTTGGCTGCGAGACGTCCGACGTTGCCGTCCGAGTCGGTCGCCACGTATTCGAGGCGGACGAGTCGATCCGCGGAGAGGGAGATGTTGATGCGGAACCCGAGGGCCCCGAACGTGTTGCCGCTGATGCGTGTGAACGGGACGCGGGGTGCGATCTCGTTTGCGCCTTCTGCGTCGAGGACCCGGAATTCGACCCGGGTCAAGGGATCCGCATCGACCATGGTGACGCGCGCCGACAGGCCGCCACCGACTTCCTGCCGGTACTCCTCGGGCGATTGGTCGGGGGCCGTGAACTGGGGATCGGACAGGACCGGTTTCACCGTGTCGATGACATGGAGCCTGCCGGCGGGGGTCGTGTTCCAATTCCCGAGGATGTCGTTCGCGTACACGGTGATCGAGAACGTCCCGGGGACCTCGAACGTGCGGTTCACGAAGTAGCGACCGGCGCGTTCGTACCCGAACACCGACGGAAGCGGGTGCATCCGGACCATGAACGTCGCGTTGTCGGTTTCCCGCACGAGTCGTGCCTGGACGGAATCGACGCGGCCTTCGGGGCGCCGGATGTCGGCGGACAGGTTGAACCAGCCGCCCTGGTTGAAGGCGCGGGGACCTTTCACTTCGACACCTTGGATGACGGGGACCTTGTTGTCCACGCGGAGGCCGGGCCGTGACGCATTCACCCAGAACTTCAGGTTGTCCGAATCGACCACCGTGTAGTTGAGGTAGTACAGGCCTTCGGGGATGGAGCGTCCCGCCCATTCGGAGATGACACCGTTGAACCAGTATCGGCGTCGGTCACCGGGGTTCGTGGTCGGGTCGAGGGAACTGTTGTATTCGGAGTTCGGCAGGTCCTTGCCGACGTACCGGAACCCGGTCTCGTTCTCCAGCGTGACATGGACGTACCGGATTCGTCCCTTGGCGTCCTTGACATCGACGCTGATGTTGATGGGGGCCACGGAGGAGATGCGGGTGGAGGGCGTCTGGTTCACCCGCACGGTGGCGTTGTATCGGCCTTCGACGCTTTCGATCTCAGGCCTGTTGGGATCGAACTGGACGTAGGCGAGGGGCCAGCAGACGCCGTCGGGGTTCGTGAACAACTCCTTGGGGCACACGGTGAGTGGGGCCGAGGAGCCGGTGCGTGCGTGGGAGCTGTAGAACACCTGCGAGCACTCGGAGACGCAGGTGTTGAGGGGGTCTTCGACGGTCCATCCGAGGGTGTGGCCGGAGCCCTGGATGGCGCTGCGGACCGGTTTCGCGATGTCCCATTCGCGCATGCGGACGGTTCCTCCGCCGCTGTTCGCCTCCTTTGCCCGGATGCCGGTGTCGTTGCGGAACGCATTCTGTTCGTAGAGGGTGCGGATGTCGTTCCATGCGATGGTCTCCTCGTCCCACGGGACTTCGATGTCGTAGAGGAAGAGTTCCCGGGTCTTGGAGGATTCGCGCAGGGAAGCCGGCGGGTAATGGGTGCCGTCGAGGCTGAAGTACAGGCGCAGGAAGGCTTCGTTGACGGTGATGTTCGAAGGAAGGTCCTTTGCGAGGTCGAATTGGAGGAGGGAGATGTTCTTCGTGCCGGCGCGCCAGTCGGGCGTGACGCGGAGGAAGTCCGCGTTCGCATGGTTCGTGTCCGGTTTCGGCTTCCCGACGAAGGTGTCCCGCGCTTCGTTCGCGACGGTGCCGTCGGCGGCGACCCGGATGTCGCTCGGCTGGAGCGCGCAGTAGAAGGTCCACGTGCCGGGGATGCGGTCGCAGAAGGTTTTTCCTTCGTCTCCCGGGAACAGGTGCGTCGCGGTTGCGGAGGGCACGCTGAGGAGGACGATTCCGCCGAGGAGGATGGCGGCAAGGAGGGCGAAGACGGGAACGGACGTCCGCCGTTTCGCGGGGGCGCGAAGGGGACGAGGAGGGGTGAAGCAGGAATCCAAGAAGGCGATCCTCCGGGAATGCAAAAAGGGGCTCGCGCCGACGAGAGTAGAGGAAGTCGCTTTAAATCTTGTGTCCGTGCCGGTTCCGGATTGCACGGCGTGGCGCGGGGCGCAGGGGAGGGGGCCCGGGGAGCCCCCCGGGAATCGGGGCCGGGTGGTGCAGACGCGGCTGCACGCAGCGGACAATGGCCGGATTCGGAATGGGCTGGATCCCAAGGCGCGCGCGGCCCACTCCATCCGGGGCGAAACGCCGGGCGGGACGTCGATCCGGGCCGAGTTCTCGCCGGAGCTGAATTGGGTGAAGACCAGCGGGATCATCGGAACCGACAAGTGGGGCAACCTGCCGGGAGGAGAAATCTTCACCTCACCCGATCGGGTCGACGGCACTTTTGTGGCGGATGGAGTGGTCGGAGATTACCTCTGCGACAAGTACGGCGACCTGCAGGCCAACCCGCTCACCATCGAGATCGAGGACTCCCGCATCACGCGGCTCGATTGCGCGAACGCGGAGTTGCTGGAGGAATTCCGCCGCTACACCAGCGTGGACGAGAACAGCAACCGGGT
>JBFILE010000204.1:0-7132 GCA_041599855.1 Thermoplasmatota archaeon | reverse complement strand
TCGTCATCGCGACCGTCGCCGGCGCAGTCGGATGCCTGACCTTGGGCGCATTCGGCCGCGGCCTCGTGTCGCGCAGCCGGTGACACACACCCGCAACGCTCATGCCCCGTCGCCTGCTCCCCGGCGTGTGAACGTCCTCCACCAGGACGCGAGGGCCGGCATCATCAAGGTGCGCGTGGACACCCTCGACGACCTCTGGCACCTGCACCAGATCGTCCGGAAGGGGGACGTCGTGACGGGCCTCGGATATCGCGAGCCCCACGAGGCCACCTCGAAGAAGGAGGACGCAGGGAAGGTCGAAAAGAAGCCCATGCAGCTTGGGGTCCGGGTGGAAGGGTCCGAATTCCAGGCGTTCACCACGCGCCTGCGCATCCTGGGCACCATCGTGGAGGGACCGCAGGACCACGGGATGCATCATACGATCAACGTGGAGGAAGGGTCCGACATCACCATCCGGAAGGTGCGGTGGCCCACCCATGACCTGGAGCGCGTGAAGGACGCGGTGGACGCGGCGAAGCGCCCCCTCGTGACGGTCCTCGCCATCGAGGAGAACGAAGCGGTTGTTGCGGTGCTGCGCCAGTACGGGGTGCAGAAGGTCGCGGACATCATCGGCCACGAATCCGGCAAGCAGTACGCGACCAAGGGATCCAAGGAGGCACGGCAGGCGTTCTTCGAGGAACTCATGCTCGCCCTCCGGACGAATCGGGCGGAATCCAGCCCGCTGCTCATCGTGGGCCCCGGGTTCACGGGGGAGGAATTCCTGAAGTACGTGACCCACAAGGAACCCGCCCTCGTCAAGGGCGCCCTCCTCGAAGCCACGGGCCAAGCGGGGATGACCGGGGTCCAGGAGGCGTTGAAGCGGGGCGCCGTCGGTCGCATCGCGAAGGAGAACCGCCTGCAGGAGGAGACGCAGCTCGTCGAGCAGTTCCTGGAAGCCATCGGCCGGAATGAGGCGGCGACGTATGGCGAAGGATACGTCCGGGAGGCCCTGACGATCGGGGCTGCGGAGCACATCCTCGTCACCGATGACGCGATGCGCGAAGGCCCCGGCGAGGCGCTTCTTGAGCTTGCGCGGAACACGGGCGCCAAGGCGACGGTGATCTCGTCCGCCCACGAGGCGGGGGACAAGCTCGCGGCGCTCGGGGGAGTTGGAGCGATCCTGCGGTACAAGCTGGGCTCGTGACGGGCGGGCGCAGCGATGGGGTTCCCCGGTGGGGGCGGGTGGGGGCCACAACCCACCGCACCCACCCCTCGCGCCCCGCAACTTTCGTTAACTCGGCACCCCCGTCGGGGCCCCCCTTGTTCAAGCGGCAAGGACTATGCTCCGGACCCTCCTACGCGCGCCCATGCCCGCCGACCTCGGCCCACCCTGTGACGAGCCCCGCGTGTTCACGAAGCTCGCGATTCGCCCCGGGAACGAGCCCGACATCCGCAAATCCATCGACACGTTGTCGGACGCGACGTTGGACGCAGCCGGGATCACGGCGAGCCACCTGCATCTCCTCGGCACGCGTGCCATCGTGTTCTTCGAAGGCGCGGACGACCCGTGGCGGGGCCTGACCGAGGACGCGGACGGGGCCAAGTGGCTGAAGTCCCTGGAACAGCACTCGTACCTGGGGGAAGCGCGTCGGTCGCCCTTGGCCCGGGAAATCCTCCACCGGGGCCAACACGGCAAGCGTCCCGCGGCAGCGCCCTTCCGTGGCGGCCTTGCGCTGACCGTGCTCGAAGGCGCCCAGCAGCCGTTCCGGACCCTCATGGAAACGTTCCCGGACGACTTCTTCGAGGCAGCCGGAATCACGGGCCACTCGCTCTGGTTGGGCGGCATCCACGATCACGATGCCACGCTCCTTGTGGAAGCGACCGGGCCGGACTGGTTGGACCGACTTTTCGAGGCGCCGCGGGCAGGACGCAAGTTCGAGGCGCTGGGACAGGTCACGGATTTCGACGTGGCGGACCCGGGTCGCCGTCGCCTCACGGACGTGCGCGACCTCATGCGCGTCCGCGAGTACGCGAATGCGATGAGCGGCGCGCAATGATGGGCGCGGGAAAAAGGGCCCTTTCCCCCTCTCGCCCGGTTTAACCGCGCCCATGGCGAATCCGATGCATGCGGCTCCGCCGCCCCGGTGTCCCGATCCTCATCGTCCTCGCCGCGGCCACGCTCATGGCCCTGCCCACCGTGGGTGCCGCCGGCAACTACGAGGTCGCATATCGGGAGACGGCCCGCGAGCACACGTTCGACGGCGTCCTCAAGGAAGGGGAGGCCCGCACCCTCGACCTCTACGTGGCGCAGGCGAATGTGACGCGGGTCGAAGCCGTGCTCCGATGGACGGAAACCGGCGACAACCTCGGCGTGTCACGGCCGGACACCTTCAGCCTCACGGCGTCGAATCCGACCGGGCACCCGTTCCCGGCCAGTCCTTCCCACGGGGCGAACGGACTCCTCGTCCTGACCCAGGGAGGCATCACCCCCGTCCCCGATTCCGGGAGCCTCGACACGCCCGCGAATGCCCCGCCGCCGGACCACCGCGGGGAAGGCGTGTACCGCGTCACCGTGAAACTCGTGGACACCGGCAACACGGATGCGACCCGCGTGGATCGGGACAACGCGTACGTCCTCAGCGTCCTCGTGTACACGTACGAGGCGTCCGTCGTGAAGGTCGTGAGCCTGCCGGACGCCGTCACGGCGCCGCGGAAGACATTCAGCGATGAGGACCCGATGACGTGGGCGAACCTCGGACTCGTTGGAGCGAGCCTCATCCTCGGCGTGTTCATCATCCGCGGGAAGAAGGACAAGCCGGGGAAGAAGGAGAAGGACGAGAAGAACCGGAAGGAATAGGAGTAGAATGGCGCGCGGGCCCCACGACGGGGCCCAGCGCCTGAAAACGATCTCCGCCGGCATCACCGGCGGAGGATGCTGTGCTCAATCCGTGGTACGGTCCACGACCGGAGCCGCGGGCGCGGTGGCTCCGCCTTCTGGGAGCCGCGCGAGCTTGCTTTTCCGGATCCCGTACAGCGCATAGATCATGAGCCCGAAACCCATCCACGCGAGGAACCCGCTGTGGGTGAGGGGGTTCAGGCTGAAGATGAGCACGAGGCACGCGAGCACGCCGAGGACGGCGACCGTTTTCCCCATGGGAACCTTGAACGGACGCTCAAGGTCGGGGCGTCGGATCCGGAGCACGAAGACGCTGGCACACACGAGCATGAACGCAAAGAGCGTCCCGATGTTCGTGAGCTGCGCCACGACTCCGAGGGGCAGGAAGCCGGCGACGGCCGCCACGGAGATGCCCGTGATCGCCGTCGTCACATACGGGGTCCCGTGCTTCGGGTGCACCTTCGCCATGGACTCCGGGAGGAGCCCGTCGCGGGCGAGGGCGAAGAACACACGGGGGCCGCCGAGGAGGAGAACGAGGAGCACGCTCGTGATCCCGGCGAGGGCGCCGGCCGCGATGAAGCTCGCGAGGAAGTTCTGCCCGACGAGGCTGAATGCGTACTCGAATGGCGCCTCAGCCTCTGGGACGAGGGCGAAATCCTGGAACGGAACCATGCCGACGAGGACCGCGGCAGCCAGGAGGTACAGGATGGTGCAGACCGCGAGGGACCCCAGGATGCCGATCGGGAGATCGCGTCCCGGGTTCTTCGCCTCCTCCGCCGTCGTGGAGACGGCATCGAACCCGATGTAGGCGAAGAACACGATCGCTGCCCCCGTAAGGACACCGACACGGGTTCCACCGGTCGTTCCGATCCAACCGAATGGCGTGAACGGCGTGTAGTTCTCCGGGGAGATGTAGAACACGCCGAACGTGATCACGAGGAGGATGATGAACAGCTTCAGGATGACGAGCGCGGTCGTCGCCTTCGCGCTTTCACTGGCACCGCGGACGAGCAGCATCGTGCAGAGGAGCACGATGATGACGCTCGGCAGGTTGATGATGCCGCCGTCGAAGGGTCCGAGAAGGAAGAGGTCGGAGATGCCGAAGCCCAAGGACTCCAGGTTGTTGTTCCACAGGTTCCCGAAGTACCGGGACCAGCCGATCGAAACCGTGACCGCACCGACCGCGTATTCGAGGACGAGGGCCCAGCCGATGATCCAGGCGATGCTTTCGCCCATGGCGGCGTACGTGTAGCCGTACGCGGAACCTGATGTCGGAATGGACGATGCGAGTTCTGCGTAGCAGAGACCCGCGAGGGCGCACACGGACCCGGCCACAGCGAACGAGAGGATGATGGCGGGACCCGCGTACGTGGCGCCTTCGCCGGCGAGGACGAAGATGCCGGTACCGATGATGGCACCGATCCCGAGAGCGAGAAGGTCAATGGGACCGAGGGTTTTCTTGAGGGACTTGGACGGATCCTTCGCAGTCGCGATGACCTGGTCGAGGTCAGGCTTCCGGAAGAGGGTGGACATGAAGCTCATCTTTCATCACCTCGGGGACTCGATCTGTTTTGAGAGATCGTCGACGCGGTACGTGACGTCCTTGAACACGACCTTCCACGCGATCTGGCCGGCTGCAATGACCGGGTTCGTACCGGCTGCCTGCACGGTGAAGTGGTATTCGCCGGCGCCGATCAGGGACACGGATTCGGCAGCGAGCTTCTCGCGCGCGCCATCGAGGTGCGCAGCGCGCACTTCACGGGACTCGGGGACCGCGGCGCCCGGAATCACGAATTCGCGGGTTGCGCAGCCGGAGAGTTCCTCCGACATGGTTTCATTCGTCGGGCCCTTGAGCTCGACACGGATGTTCGCGGGGAAGTTCGCGGACCCGGTCGTCGAGTCGGTGCAGGAGAAGGTGAACGTCAGTGACGTCATGTTCGCGGAGGTGTAGTTGAACATCTCCATTGCGTTGCCACCGTACGCCGTTGTCGTCGAAGGCACGGCGTCACCGGAGCCTTCGTCAGTCGCAAACGTCGCACTGTAGGTTGTGAAGAATCGTTCCGCGGCGGCGACACTCTCGACTTCGGCGTTGGTTACACCATACGCACCGAAACCGAAGAGGACGGCACCGACAAGGAACACCGCAAGAGCGGGAGATCCGGCGCCCATGAAGCCGGGCAGGGAACGGGGCGCATATAATGCTTGTCTCGACGTCGCGGACGCTTCCGGGGCAAGGTGCGCGACGAGGCACCGCCGCCGCAGTGCGGACCCCGATTGCGACCCGGGAGGTCATTCGACCCGTCCGATGGACCTGGACATCGGGGGGCCATCCCCGAGATGTCCGTCCCTTGTGGCAAGGCTGCGCGTCACTGGGAGGCGACGCCGCGTTCCTCCGGGCTCGGTACTTCGAATCCGGGCGCCTGGTGGGCCCGTGCCGCTTCCGGGGACAGGAATTCCACGCCCAGTTCACTCACGTAGTACTGGCTCGTGTGCTCCCGCTTCACCTGGAGGACGAGGCCGGCATCGTTGAGCTTCCTCAGGTGCCAGCGGATGGTGCCGTGGTTCACGCCGATGGCGCGGGCGATCTCCCGCTGGTGCGCGCTCGGGTTCGAGGAGATGTAGTCGAGGATCTGCTTCGCGTTGTCGTTCCGGAGGACCGCGTTCGCGAGGGCCTTCTTCCGGGAATCGACGCCGCCGGCGACCGGGTAGAATACCTTGTAGCCTTCGAACTTCTTGCTGTTGACGAGGTTCGCCTGCTCCAGTTTCCGCATGTGCCAGAGCACGTTCGTCGTGGAGAGGCTGAGCGCAGTCGCCGTGGCCCGCAGATGGCATCCCGGGTTCTCGAGGATATGCTCGAAGATGTTGCGGCGGGCGTCGTTCTCGAGGACGTTCTCCGCATTCACGAACTTCGTGCCGCCGGTGAACAGGATCCCGGCGAGGACGCCAAGGAGGGCCGTGGCACCGATCCCGACGAGGATGCCCGTCGAGAAGGACGTGCCGTCGATGCCGTCCACGACATCGCGCGCCGGCGAATCCACGGGACCGGAGTCCTGACCGCCGCCGGTTCCCGGGAGTCCATCAACCTGCGCGATGACCGAAGGTGTGACCACAGCGACGAGGACGAGGAGGCCGATCAGGACAGCGGGTCCGAGGCGCCGGGACAAGGGCGTGGATGAGGGTCGCGGCGAGATGTCAGGCATGGGAAGCAGGACATCATCTTCGTTCCCGCTTACATAAACCCTCGGCGGATGGATACTGCGGCATCGAGGCAAAAATGCCCAGGGCCCAAGGGGCAATGACCGACTCCTGCGAGGAGGAGTCCCTGTTCGAAGCCCGGGGTACAAAAAGGAATCGCGGATGGCAGAACCCGCGGGTCGTCCGGGGGTGCTGCCGATCGGCGCGACGCCGCCCACTCCCGAAAGGAATGATCGCGCCTACTTGGGCACGAGGAAGCTGACGACGGCGCTTGCCAGCGGCGAAACCGGGACTTCACCACGGGATTGGCGCGAGACGTTCTCGAGGGCGGCAAGCCCGACTTCCGTGGGGAAGTAAGCGCTCGTCTTGCCGCGGCGCATCTCCGTGAGGAGTTCGGCACCGCGGAGCTTTCGAAGATGCCAGCGGACGGTGCCGTGGTTCACTTCGAGGGCCCGCGCGATCTCGCGCTGGTGGGTGCCGGGGTTTGCGACCACGTACTCGAACACGCTTTGGGCGTTGTCATTCGAGAGCGCGGTCATGCTGAGACTGAGTTTCCGGGCCGCAATGCCGCCTTCGGCCGGGTAGAAGATCTTGTAGCCGTTGAACCGCTTGGAATGGATCAGGCGGGCATCCTCGAGCTTGCGGAGATGCCAGATCGCATTCGTCGTGGTGAGCCCCAGATCATCCGTGATCTGCTTCAGGTTCGCTCCGATGTTCTCGCGGAGGTACTCGTACATCCGCGTGCGCACCGGGTTCGCGAGGACTTCGTCGCGGGTCGTGAATCGCGTGCCGGCGTAGATGCCGACGCCGACAAGGGCGACGCCGAGGCCGATGAGGCCCGCGGTCATGGTCGAGAAGTCGACGGCCGCCATCTCTCCGACGATTCCCCGGAAGGGATCATCGTTTCCGCCGCCACCGCTTCCGCGGCCGGCTTTGGCATCCGCGTAATCCACGGCTGCTTCGACATTTTCCTGCGGAGGACGGCCGGGGTCGACCGGGTCGTGGGGCTCCTCGGGGGGAGGACGCGCCGCGACGGTCTCTTCTTCGAAAATGACGGTGCCC
>JBFILE010000203.1:0-7138 GCA_041599855.1 Thermoplasmatota archaeon | reverse complement strand
TCGTGTATCGGGAAGTGGCGGGCGTCCCGAGTCATCAGCCCCCGTTCCTGGATCCCTTCATGCATCTGGACCCGGACACCGGCCGCGTCTTCATCCTGGACCTTTCGGGAGCCGCGAACTGCAGCCACCTGAGCTGGAGCGATGACCGCGGTGAGACATGGGACGGGTCTGTGGCGGGTTGTGCGCTCACGGATCATCAGAAACTGACGACCGGGGCGCCGCGTGCGGGTCCCACGGTCGGGTACGCGAATGTCGTGTACTACTGCGCGTACAGCGTGGGCGCCACAGGCACCGCAGGATTCGCGGCCGCGTGCCAACGGAGCCTGGACGGTGGCCGAACCTGGCTTCCCCCGGGTCTCAACGCGTTCGAGCCTGCCCCGACCATGGGCAATGGGGACGGGCGCGTTCCCGGCCGCTGCTCCGGGGGCATCGGTGACATTGCGACCGACGGTGAGGGGCGGCTCTTCCTTGCGAAGGGATGGTGTGGTGTGCCGGCAGTCGCCGTGAGCGAGGACGAGGGGCTCACGTGGACGAGGACGGTGGTCGCGGACATGGGGATGGCGCGCACGGAGGACAGCTACGTGGACAACGACGCGGGCGTCGCGGTCGATGCGGCGGGCAACGTGTACGTGACGTGGGCCGGTGAGGACCGCCTCCCGTATCTGGCGGTCTCGACGGATCACGGCGCCACGTTCGGGCCGCCGATGATGATCGCGCCGCCGGGGGTGACCGAGGCCACGGACGTGTACGCCGCGGCCTCCGGTCCCGGGAATGTGGTCGTGGCGATGATGGCGAGCACGAATGCACCGGGTGTGGCGGAGCCGGGTGTGGATTGCACACTGGATCCGGTGGGCTGCGTAACGGGGCAGCCGCGCGGGGACCTGTCGAACGTCACCTGGCACGGGTACCTCACGATCATCGTGGATGCAACGGGACCGTCGCCGCTCCTCCTGTCGGCAGCAGTCAATGATCCGGACGAGCCGCTGGTGCGCGGGTTCTGCGGACCCGGTCGATGTCAGGAAGTCAAGGACTTCATCGACGCGGAGGTTGGACCCACGGGGGATGCGTGGGGCGCGTTCGTCGACGGGTGTTCCTCGGACCTGACTATGTGCGAGCCGGGCGACGATGATCGGGGCGAGGCGGTGCTGGGCCGCCTTTGGGGCGGGCCGGACCTCTCCCATGGCCCGTGAACCGGAGACGGGGGGCAGGGCGGGCCAACGCTGATCGGAGCGGGCGGTGTTCGCCGACCGCGCGGTCAATCCTTGGGCGCGCGAAGCCGGCCCGCCCGTGGGCGGTGCCGCCTCAATGCAGCTCAGGAGGGTCATGACGTGCAAGATGGCGTTGGGATGTTTTCCGGGACTCCGCATGACAGCCTGCTCCAGCCGTCCGCTCCGAGGCGCCTGGACTCAACCGCTTCGCGCCCCCAGCGATCAGTCCCGTCCGGCTCGATCGCACAGCCGAGATTCCACCAGGGCGGGGCGCACGGTGGACTGACCAACCCCGGCACCGTGGAATTGATTACTGGAAAAAGGCCTGCAGGGATCATGTCCTCCAGTTGTCTGCTGTCCATCCAACGCGTCGCCGAGTTGGGCCCGGAGCGTCGGCAAGCCTTGCAGGAAGCTGCGATCATCGGGCAACGAATCGGCTTGAACCTGGACCTTTCGACGGAGGAGGGCCAAAGGTTTGCGAGGGCGCGCGCGTTCGTGTTCAAGCGGTGGATCCTGGACATCCTCGTGCTGATGAGTTACCATCGGACCATGTCGTTCAATCAGTTGCGACATGCACTTGGCGGCCTTGCGAGTGGGTCCCTCGCGCCAAAACTGGCGGCCCTGGTGGAGCACGGTTTCCTTGTGCGCAAGGATGAGGGGGACAAGGTCGTGTACCACATCGCCGATGAGGCGCATGCCGTCGGAGCGGCCATATTTGTCCTGACCATCGGCAAGGCCGACCGGTACCATGGCAGCCACAATGCTGCCGCGCTTCCCATGGTGGACGGGTCCTTCGTACCCACCGATGCTCCGGATGCCCAGAACTATCGTCAGGCAGTTGAGGCGTTTTCGGACCTGGCACTGCAATTCTCTGCCTTGCACCGCGAAGCAGAGGGAGAGCACCCGGTGAAGACGGCAACCCGGTTCACCGCTGCCTGCGTTCGGCGCCACCATGGAGTGGTCATCACAGTCCTGGGATTCTCGGGTGGACTCACCTACACGGAACTCCGTTCCCAGATGGATATCAGCGATTCGGCGCTATCGAAGGCGATCAATGGCCTCCTGGAGATCCGGTCGATCGAGAAGGACAGTTCCAACGTATACCGGTTGACTCCTTGGGGATTCTTTGATCTCTCACTCGGATGCCCGGTGCCGGCGTTGGTGGCGCGGATGTGGGAGCAGCAGGGAAGGTACCCGTAGCGCGACAACGTCACGACGCGGGCGCCTACTCCCCGACTTTTGACTTGTGCCCTTTAGTTGGGGCACGTCTTCTTGGGATTCGTCTGAGCACTACGCCTGTGCTTGGCGAAACGGAGAAGATGACATGACTCCCGCAACCCAATTGACCGGTTGGACAACGATCTGGAATGTGACCGATGCGGCGGCGTTCAGATCCGCCTGCAAGGAGACCAGCGAGGCCATCAAGGCATCTGAGCCCGGAACGGTCGTCTATGAGTGGTTCATGGACGAGGCCGGCAAAACCGCAACGATCCACGAATGGTTCGTCGGCAACGAAGGCGCCAAGGCGCACATGAACGGCCTCGCTGTCTCGAAATTCATGCCCAAGCTGCTTGAAGCTTCGGAGCTGACTGAACTGCACGCATTTGGCGACTTCAACGCTGAAATGTTGGCCGGCCTCGCGAACTGGAGCCCAAAGGGCATCCACCGCCGGATCGGTGGCTTCCACCGTATTCCGGCAGCTGCGGTACAGTGAGCGAGGCTGCATAGTGCCGTAGGTGGGTCGGCCTGGGCGGACTTGGTGGCTGCACACCGCTCAAGTCACTCAAGCCGATCCCCGCTCAACGGAACCCCGCCGGAGCCGACTTCCCGTGGGGTTGGGGCGCGACATGGGGCTTCGGTTGCAAACCGGTCGGGATTGTGCGGACCCTGAGGGGTGGGTGGGGTAATTGGCCCCCGCCAGCCGACCTCCGGCGCGGCTGCGCCGCGGACTGCACTCCCGCGCCACCCGCTCCGCAGGCGGCGAAGCCGCCGAGGACAGGGACCAGCTTGCGGCGCTGAAACCGGCGGCGGGGCGCTCGCCGGATCAGTGCGGGGCGCGGGCTCCGGCTTGGCGCGCCCATAGGTTTAGGTCGCTATCCGGGGCTGCAGACGTGATGCGAGCGCGAAGGGCCCCGTGGCCGGGAGTTGCTGTCCTTCTTCTCGTCGCGCCCGGTCTTGTTGCGCAAGGCGGCGACTCCCCGGTGTGGGACGAGGTTGCGGGCGGCCCCGGTCGCTCCGGGGCGGCATTCCTGCCCACGGCGACACTCGACATCCTGTGGAATGGCTCGATCTTTCCCAGCGATATCCACAGCGACATCCGCTACTCGCCCGGACTCGTGTCCACACCGCATGGTCTCCTGGCACTTGCCGGTCCCTTGACGCGGGCGGACGATTGCCGCCTGGTGACCGTGACGCCCGGTGAAGCGTCCGTCGAGCGGCCGCTGCCTGATTGCGACCGGGGCCGCCTCGTGGGGTATGACCGGGGGAATGACAACCTGCTCGTCTGCACCCTTTCGAACGCGGCCGACGATGCAGTGTTCCAGGCGCGCGACCCGGTCACTGGCGACGTCGTTTGGGGCATTACCCCGACGGATGTGAATCCCGGAGCGTTGCCGGGCAATCCGAACGACTGGGAATGTCACGCGGTCCTGGTGACGGGAGGCGACATCATTGTGGTCATCGGAATCGACTCCCACGCGACCGTCCAGCGAGGCCTCGCCGAAAGTGACACGGGCTTGTCGAGCTACCTGGTCCGCCTCGACGGGGCGACAGGTGCCATTGTCTGGTCACAACAACTCTCGGCGTCGCACACGGAGGCACGCACAGATGTCGCGGACGGCATCCCGTCCACGGGCGGCTTCAACCCGACCGGTCTCGCCCTGACCTCCAGCGGGATCGTCGTAAGCGGCATCATCCCTTGTCCATGTGGGCGCACCGCGACCAGCACCATTCGCCAGGATCAGGCTGCGGTCCTCATGGTGGACCCGGCCGACGGGGACATCGTCCAAGGGATCTCGGCCTCGAATGTGCGGGTCGACCCTTCCCTGTTCTACGGGCCCATATGGGCCACCACATCCGGGCCGTTGGCGACCTTCCCCTTGGCGGGCCGTTTCATCCAGGTGAACCCCGCGGATCCGTCTACGCTGGTGGTGGTTCCCTTTCACCCTGTGGAATCGGGCCGTGACTTCATCCGCGTCGTTCCTCCCGTCTGGTGGGACGATACGATCGCCGTGCCGGTCGGGGAATCGATCACGGGTGTGGACGCCAACGATCTGACGAAGCGCTGGTCGTGGACGTACGGGCCCGGCTGGGCCGTATCGACGCTCCTTGTGGTGCCGCCGAACGACCTGTTCGCGGTCGTGGCCGACAATGTGGCCGGGCCCGGCGGCCTTGCCGTCCTTGCTCGTGTCGACCTCGACACCGGGGACCTGCTCCAAGCCACGCCGCTTCCGGCTCGGGTTTGGCATGAGGAAGACCGCGGCATCCTCAGCTTCCAGCCGCTCGCCGACGGCCGGCTGCTTCTGTTTGATGCCAGCGGCCAGGGGTTCCTCCTCGGCGAGGCCGCCCAATCCGATCGGCCTGCCGTCGAGTTGTCGAACCTGTATCCCGCGCCCAATGATGTGATCCGGCTCGCCGTGCGTGACGCGCAGGAGGGCCTGAACTACACGGTCAGCTGGGGCGACGGAACAGTCGAGACGGGCGGCACGGCTTGGTTGCATCGCTACGGGGTCGAGGGTGACCGCACCGTGCGGGTGACCGCTGCCTACCGCGATGGTAGGACGGCAACAACGGAGCGCGTGGTGCTCGTGGGGACGCCTGCGCCGCCGGAACTCACGCCGCTCCAGAAGGCGTTCGCGCCCGAGAACTACGATCTCACGTTCGGCGTGGGCGGACTCCTGCTTACCCTGTTCGGTGCGCTCATCGCCATCCTCGCGCGCCGTCGCCGCCATTCGAAACTGAAGGAGGAACTCGATGCCCTCGCCCGAATCGAGGCCCGGGGCCGCGGCGACCCGGAGGGCGCGGTGCGCGACCTTGGCGCCTATCGAGCGCACGTGCTCGATGCCTTGGGACGAGGCCGGTTGGACGACGCCCAGTACACCACACTGACGGCTCGCGCCGATCTGGCCTCCGCAACCATCCGGACGCGGCTTCTTGGCCCCATTGCGGGGCGACTCACGGCTGACCTTCGCCACATGGTCGACGTGGCCCTCCACGACGGACGCATCGAACGTGAGGAACTGGACGGCATCCGGGCCGTGTTGGACGCCGAGCGACACCTTTCGTCCGACGACAAGGCACGCCTTGCCACCCTCTTCGAGCGGCTCTCCGGTTCGTGACGCAGGGATCTGGACGCGAGGCATTGTGGCGCTCGTGATCCACGTGCCGCCGAAACGAGCCGGGCCACAGGCCGCCAGCGTCCCGTATGTTCGTCCCGACCCTATCGTGCGCTGCCCCAACCGTCCCTCAACCGCTCGGCCACCTCATCATCCGCACACCACACGTAGCACCCCTTCATCCCGCGGGTCATCAGCGTCCGGTACGTGTTCTTGATCAGTTGATCCACGAGCACCGCCGTCCCGTCAGGATCCGAGCGGGCCATCTTCTTCCACCCTTTCAGCGACTGATCCATCCTGGCCCGCGCCTCCGGTTGAGTCACGACGCGCCCGTCCCTGACCACGAGGTCATCCCCGATGATCACCCCGATGTAGTCGGCTTCGAGCCCTTGGCACGTGTGGATGCACCCGACTTCACCAACGGAATCGGGAGAGATCATCCAGAGCGACCCATCCTTGGTGAGGTTCCATTGCGCCCGGTAGTCATGCTCGGGGATCTCGATGTCCCACGCCGCCGGGTCCTTCCTGCTGTTCCATTCCCAGCAGTAGCCGGCGACCATGCGCGCCCGGTTGCGCTCACGATTCCGCTCGCGGATGGCGTCATGAACGGCGCCGGGCGAGTCGAAGACCCTGAAGTCGAAGGCGTCGGCATCCGGAGCCACATTCGCGGTGGATCGGAGGTCAAGCACGTGGTCGAGCCAGGCAACATACCCGTCGGAGCCGTTGCAGCGGAACTGGGAGGCCAGTTCCAGTTCGACGACCTCGGCGCCCGCCGCCTGCGCGTGCTTGAGGATGACGTCTCGGGAGCCGATGTCCTTGAGGGTGACGCGCTGATCCTCGTCGAGGAAGAAGATGGTGGACCGTGCGGCAGCGATGATCTCCTTCACCTGATGTTCGCCGAGGTTCCCGTAGAGGCCGGACTTCTCGTTGAGGCGGTGCGCCTCGTCCACGATGAGGGCGTCAAACGCGTCCTTCGGAGCCGTCGTGAAGGCACCGGACCCGGAGAACAGGGCGGAGATCGCGCTCTTGCGCATGTGGCCCACGAGTTTCGACTCGTACACGGCGCGTGGCGCTGCGTTCTTGCTGACGTAGCACGCGTTCTTCCGCTTGCGCACGATCTCGGCGAGGAGGTTTACGGCCACCACGCTCTTCCCGGTTCCTGGCCCGCCGTGGACGAGGACGACGCGGCGAGGGTCCCCGTTGGGCGTCCTGAGGGCGGTGGCGAGCGCTGTTTCGTACACGATCTTCTGATCGTCGATGAGCACGAATTCCGGGTTGCCGCGCAGCATGTCGTGGACGGCTTCTGCGAGATTCTTGGATGGGCGGATGCGACCGTTCTCGATGTCGTACAGGGTGGTGCCGCCGTCGCCGACCCGGAGGCGTTCGACGAGGAAGCGGCGGAGGCGGTCCCGCTCCACATCGCCGTGCAGGAAGAGGGGGGCCTGATCGAGGTAGTGATCGTAGCGGGAGTCGAGGAGCGCGCCTTGGGCGTCCTTGTAGTTGTGGAGGTAGGCACAGGGGTGGAGGTTGATGGACGCGGTGGTCACGGCTTCGTTGAACCCCTGGAGAAGGGCCGCGTAGGACCACACCTGGTAG
>JBFILE010000202.1:0-7174 GCA_041599855.1 Thermoplasmatota archaeon | reverse complement strand
GGTGGGCGGGCGTCGTGGCGCGGGCGGGCGGGCGGGCGGGCGTCGAGGGGCGGGCGGACGGCCGGTCCACGTTTGCCAGCGTCGGACATTCCATCAACACGGAGGGCGCGGAGAGCGCGGAGACGAAACTGGATCGGACAGGCTTGCAGAAGGACGGGCGTCGTGGGGCGGGCCGGCCAACCCCGTCCGTGACCGTGGCACGGAGGATCCGCCGCCATGGGGGACCGCGCATCCGATCCATCACCGGACGTTCCGTGACATGGCGCATGGATCGGGACCAGTCCCGCCCAGCTTCACGTGCCGACACCGTATTCGGAGTACGGGAACCCCATGAGCTACCGAAGAAATCGAGGAACAACCCTTGCCCTCTTCCTGACTGCAACGATGGTCGCGGCCGTGCCCGCAACCGCCTTCGCGAGCGAGGTCGAGGATGTGGCGCCGACGGTCGGCGAACCCGGTGACTGGACGCCCACGATGGCCGAACTCCTTGAGGACATCCTCGCCGATCATGGCCTCGCGCTGGAGGATGACATGGCACTCCCGCCATTGGCGCGCATGGCGCAGCCCGTCATCACCCGTGGCGACGGCGAACCGATGGACCGCCTTGCCGGCCGCACGGACACGAAGGACAAGCCCGTCCTCATGGTCCATGGCCGGGACAACTACGACATGGGCGGGTACGCGAACTTCCGCAACCTGTTCATCAACACCTACGGCTTCACGGGCGGCGTGCACCGGGTTGGATATTATGGCGGCGAATGCAGCGTCGAATACAACTCCGAGCACCACGGGAGCCACAACACGTGGTTCGGCGGATCCGGCGAGCACTCGTCGAAGACCGGCTGCACGGGAGGGTCCGGCGCCCAGGTGCACGACCTTCAGACCGACGTGCGCCACATCTCCTACCACCTGGCATGGGCCATCCACGACCACTTCACGGCGGCTGGGAAGACGGTGGACATCGTCGGCCACTCCCTCGGCGGCCTCCTCGTCCGGTACGCCATTGCGCACACGGGTGACGCGAGTTGGCCGGCCACGTTGAACGTGGAGGACGTGACCACCCTCGGCTCGCCCCACGGAGGCCTCGGCACGTCATGGTGCAAGTGGAGCCCGTGGTCCGATGTCCGTCAACTGTGCAGCGATTCCTCGTTCATCACGTGGATGGACGCGAACGCGCAGAACACCCAGTCCTCGTGGCCGACGGACTGGACCCTCATGGGGTCCGACTGTGACGGATGGGTCGCGTGGAACCTCGCGGTGGACATGGATGCCGCCCACAAGGTCGTGAACGTGAGTCCGTGCAACGGGCACTCGGACTACTACACGGACCTCTCGACGTCGAACGATGCGACGCAGGATTACATGGACGCGCCGTCCACGTCGTGGTCCCGCTGGACGTCCGCGCCGCACGCGGGCAAGTGGACCGTGCAGGCGAGCCAGTACGGCTCCTGGTAGAACAGGAATGTCGGCCGTGCGTCATCCGGGGGGTTCCCGACACGGGCCCCTCGGGGCGTGGCGCGCATGGTGGCAGCATCCAACGCGAACGTGCATCGCCGGCACGGTTTTCATCAAACGTCCGGCACGACTCGTTTCGTACGCCTTTTTGCCCCCTCACCCGTTCAATGGCCATGCGTGCCGCCGTCGCGCCTGCCTTCCTCGCCTGCGCCGTCGTCGTCCTCGCGGGATGCCTCGAAGCCTCGCCCGCTGCCGAGTCGGTGGGACTGCAGGGCGGCGTCGTCGCGGCCCTCCCGGATGGGGCGGTCACGGTCACATGGGTGAGCGTGGGTCAAGGGGACGCCATCGTCATCCGATTCCCGGACGCGGTCGCGGTCGTGGATGCCGCGAACCGGTTCCACGAGAGTTTCGACCCGCTCATCGCCCACCTTGCGGCGGCCGGCATCACAACGGTGGATGCGTTCTTCATCACGCACCCGGATGCGGATCACGCGGGCGGCTGCCGCGCCGTATTCGACGCGGTGGACGTGCGCGCCTTCTATCACCCGGGCATCGCGAAGGACACGGCAACCTGGGAACGGTGCCTGGAGGGAGCCGCGCTGGAGGGGGCCGACGTGTGGACGGATGAGCACCTGGACCCCGGGGACCCGTTGGCCATCTCGGCCCATGCAAGCGTGCGCCTCCTCCATGTGGACCAGTCCCGGACGCGGGACCCGAACGAGGGCGGCCTCGTCCTGCGGCTGGATCACGGAGGCGCGAGCCTCCTCCTTGCAGGGGACATCGCGTGCGGGACGGAGGATGCGATCCTCGCGCGCGGGTTCGATGTGGATGTGGACGCGCTCCATGTGGGCCATCACGGGAGTGCAGGGTCCACGTGTGATCCGTGGCTTCGCGCGACGTCGCCGGCGATCGGCATCGTGAGTGTGGGCGAGAACGCCTATGGGCACCCGACGCCGGATGCGTTGGCACGCCTTGACGCCCACGGCGTTGCCGTGTACCGGACCGATGTCTCCGGAAGTGTGACCCTCCTTTCGGATGGCGTCGCTTGGCGCGTCGCCGGATTCGGAGGGGACGTGGCCGCCGTCCCCGGGGGCGACCCGGAGCCCGCGCGAACGGGGGACCCGGCGGCGTCCGGCACCGGCACAACCGGGTCGGCCGGGAACATGGACGCCCTCGTCGTGAATGCATCCGTGGATGACGCGTTCCCCTGCCAGAACGCGGACGTCACGGTCACCGTGCATGTGACGGATGCGGCGGGGGCGCCGGTGGGCAATGCATCGGTGACAACAGAATGGTCGTACCGGAGCACCACATCCGAGGAAGCCGCCGTGACGGGGCCGGATGGCACGGCCATGCTCGTCCGCGGAATCGGGCGCGCGAGTGTGGATCACGAAGTCCGCGTTGTGGTTTCGGCGGTCTCCGAATCGGGCGCAGGCTCCGGCCGAACGGCCTTCACGCCGCGCGCATGTTGAGCATCCCACGCGGGCAGTCGGCGCGAGCATGCATGAGGTCCGGGTCCCTGGACGGGCAGGCACCACGGCCCATGGGCGGGGCGGCGCCCCGACCAGGGCACCTCGTGACCGTGCCCGTTGCGGGGTCAACCCGCAACCGCGCTTGCCGACGCGACGGGCAGCGCATCGCGCGTCAGGATCTTCGTGACCAGCATCTGGTGCTCGGTCTCACTCACGCCCAGGCTTTCCCTGAGGGCCGCGAGCGTCCGGTTTTCGCGATCCGACAATTCGCCGTCCGCGAGTGCTCCGGTCAGGCTGTGCTCGTAGATCTCCAGGCGGCGCTGGTCAAGGCCGTTCCCGGTGAGTTCCGGGATGAATCGCTTCACCACGTGTTGCGTGGTGCGGACCACCGGCCAGAACAGCGCGGTCGTCGCGAAGGCTGCCAGGGTGCCGCTCACGTACCCGGACGGGATGGCTCCGAACACCACGTTCTG
This sequence comes from Thermoplasmatota archaeon, assembly GCA_041599855.1. Taxonomy (GTDB): domain Archaea; phylum Thermoplasmatota; class SW-10-69-26; order JACQPN01; family JAJPHT01; genus JBFILE01. The sequence goes on along the minus strand of JBFILE010000202.1, from coordinate 3,774 downwards.
GAGGACGGTCGAAACGACGGTCTGCACGATGATGAACGTCCCGGAGACAAGGAGCGCTCCAAGGGTGAGGGTGGCGCCGCGCCGCATGCGGCGGTCGATGTCGAAGACTTCGAACCGGGCGAGGGCGTACGCGAGAAGGAGCGGGTACGCGAGGAGTCCAACGCTTCGGGTGGCGGCGCCGACGAGGGGGGCCGGGTCGGCGTACGCGATGGCGGTGAGCGCACCGACGCCGGCGAATGCCGCCAGGATGATTCGGCGGTCTTCCCGCCGGGATTCCTCGCGGTCCCTGAGGATGCTGATGGCGATGCCGATGCCGACGACGCTGGCCGCGGCAAAGGTCCAGTACGTGACCATGCGATCCAGGCGTCCTTCGACGAAGACACCGGGAACCGTCGCGAGGACCTGGATGGTGAGGGTTGCCGGGAACGGGAGGTAGGCGAGGACCATTCCTGCGAGCATGAAGGCGGCTTGCCTCCGGTGGCTGGGACTCGTTTCCGTCCGGTATGCGCGCGCGAGCCGGAGAATGATGAGGATTGTCGCAAGGACGAATGCGATGCTGAGCACGTTTCCAAGGGGGGCGATGCGCACCCCGAACAGGTTGCCGGGGACCGGCGTCCAGAACAGGGCGTGGTTCGCGAGGTGCAGGAGAAGCACGGCGATTCCTGCGAGGCTGATGACGATGACCAGCACCCGCGACACAAGGGGCCGGGTGGCCGCGATGGGGCGCGGGAAGAGGACGCTGAACACGCCCAGCATGGTCAGGAATGCGATGAAGTGGTCCCAGTACAGGCTCTGGAGCGCGTACCACATGGGCCCCGGGTCCGAGAGGTTCGATAGTCCGAACAGCAGGGTGCTCGCGCCATCAAGGAGCGCGAGGGCGAAGAACAGCTGATGGAACCGGGACGTGGGCTTCGCCGCGAGGATGAAGCCGCCGACGCCGATGATGAGGGCGCCGGCAATGGGCCCGATGAGGGCGTCGAGGGCGAGGTCGGGCATCGCGGATCCTCACGGCGGCGACGTGCGGTAGGGCGTGTAATCCACATTCCCGTCGATGACGTCACCGGTTCCGCCGGGGTTCGCGGCGTGGGTGGGGCCCGTTGCGCTTCCCCAGTAATTGTCTTCGAGGACGATGGTTTCCGGTCCGCCATTGAAGACGCCCGCGATGCCGTTGCCTTCGAACGTGGATGCCGTGAGGGCGATCCGGTTTCCGCGCACGTTCCAGAGGCCCCGGTCGGCGTTGTCGCGGATGGTGACGCCGGTGCCGGTGCTGGTTGCCAGGGTTGCCCAATCGACGTTGGGGTCGAAGTGGATTCCCTCGCCTCCATTGCCTGCGATGACCACATCGGTCAACGTGAACACGGATTCCGTGGCGCGGATTCCGTCATCCCCGTTGTTTTGGACGGCGACGTCGGTCATCGCTATCGTGGATTGGGTGAGGATCAGGCCGTGCATGGCACCCGCCTGGATCGTGCTGGATGTGACCTCCGCGTCGCTCCGGTACAGATACAATCCATGGTACGAGGCGTTGGTGACCGTGACGGTGTCGATCACCCCATTCTCGACTTCGCCGAAATGGATGCCTTCCTGCACGGAATCAATGATGCTGGTGTTGACGATGGAGATGTTCACCACGCGAGTCGCGAGGATCCGGGCCCCCCTGACGATCGAGTCCCGGATCGTGATGGTTTCGGATTCGAAGACGACGAGCGTGTCGTCGATGAACGTCATGTTCGAGATTGTCACGTTGTGGGAATCGTAGATCCGTATTCCGTCCCAGCCGTTGGATCCGACATGATTCCCGTCGAGCACGGAGTCGTCGGCACGCAGGATGTGGATCGCGTCGTAGACGTTGCCGGTCACGGTGTTCGATGCGATGATGACGGTGGCGTCCTCGACATGGATTCCCTGCCCGTAGTTCGTGATGTCGTTGTCCCGGATGGTCGTCGTGGACATGGCGTTCAGGATGTTGATGCCGCTGCCGGGCGGGTGGGCCTGGTCCTCCATGCTGTTCCCGAGGATGTTGCCGCCGGAGCTGGACGTGGATATGCCGGTGTGGCAGTCCCGGAACGTGTTCCCGGAAAGGGTCGGCGTGCTCCGGGTGCCGGTGTAGCATGTGAAGCCCCCGATGAACGAGTTCCCGCTGTAGAAGGATCCGCCACCGTTCTCGACGACGGGATTGCGGTCGCTCGTGATGGTGGAGCCGATGATGTCGACCACGACATCCTGGAGGCGGAGGGCGTAGTCGATGTCGCGGAGTTCGTTGTCCTGGAACGTGGTGTGGTTCGTCCAGATGGCGATGCCGCCGCCGCGGGTCATGCTGGACCGCTGCATGTCGAAGAACGAATCGCGACCGGCGCTGATCTGGTACATGGATCCGTCCTCGCCGATCAGGTCCGAATCATGCACCTCAAGGGTCCCGCCCTCCCGCACGTAGATCCCGGCGCTGCTGTTCGTGAAATGGAACGTCGCATTCCTCATCACGAGCTTGCCGCCGTTTTCGACGTAAGTCACACCGGAAACCACATAGTCGCCGTTCTCGTAGGTGACCGTCTCGTTTTCACCGATTGTCGAGCTTGAGATGACGGTGGCGGGCCCGCAGGGCGCGCGCACCTCCGTGACGTCACAGGCGAAGCCAAGCAGGTCGAAAACGGGGTCCGCCGGCGCAGCGGTCACCGTGACCGGCGCAAGCAGGATGAATGCCACCGCAAGTTGGGTGATCCCCCGGATGAACCCGGCAGGGAATGAGACTGACATGGTTCGGCCCCCGGCGATTCCACCCTGTGCGGCGCTATAAACTTCTGCTACGCCTCAGGGTGACGGACACGCGGATTCCCGGAACGTTCAGCGAATGCCACGAAGGAGGTCCGCGAGCGCAGCGCCTGCATCCTTCGCCTTGGTGACGCCGCTTGCGAGGAGCACGCCCTTCGCACCCAGTTCCAGCGCCGCGGCCACGTCATCGCCGGTCTTCACGCCGGCGCCGCAGAGGACCTGGACGCGGTCGTTGATTTCGCGGGTCACCTTCACCGCGTCCGCGACGATTCCGGGGTCGGCGCTCGTCACGCTCACGTCCCCGCCGATGAGTTCCGGGGGCTCGATGGCGACGAAGTCGGGGCCCATGGCGGCGAGGGCCTTCGTCGTGCAGATGTTGTTCGAGCATGCCACGCGGGCCATGTCGAGGTGCTTGAGGCGGTGGATGATGTCGTCGATGACGTCCACGTTGAGGCGGTGCTCGGCGTGGTTGATGAGGGAGCCGACGGCGCCCGCATCCTTCGCGGCTTCCGCAAGGAGCCATCCGGTTCCGGAGCCCGGCTTCAGGGGGTCGATGTGCTGCGCGACGACCGGGAGGTCGGTGGCGGCGGCAACCGCGTGGACGTCGAACGCGCCCGGGGAGACCGCGACGGTGACGTTGCCTTCGAAGTCCTTCGCGACACGTTCGAGGGCTTTCGTGATGTCGACGGCACGGCGTCCGCTCGCTTCCGCGTAGATCTTGTAGTTGACGAGGACGAGGGGCGTGCCGAGGACGTTCCCGGAGGGCATGGGGGCGGGGAATGCGGGGGTTCGGCATAAATGAGGGTGACTCGCGGCCGGCCTGGATGGATGGGGATCCGGGTTGGGCGAGCGGATCGGTTGCGGGCTGCGGGAGTAATTTGACTTCCATCAACACGGACGGTACTTGGCCACGCGCTGCGGCGCGCGACCAAGCACCGTCAATTCCGTCCCGACGCGCCACTTTGCGCCCCGACCTACGCGGGCAAAGCCCGCTCCGGCCGTACG
>JBFILE010000201.1:0-7176 GCA_041599855.1 Thermoplasmatota archaeon | reverse complement strand
CGGGGCGTAGGACGCGGCGCGCGAAGCGCGACGCGTCGGGGGCGGGTGGCGGGCGTCGTGAAGGAGGAGCGAAGCGACGACCGTGGGCCGGGTTCGGGGGCGAATCGAGTGCCATCAGCGGCCAAACACGAAAGGGCACCATCAGCGGCCAAGCACGAAAGGAGCGCCATTGTGGACCACCCCCGTGACCCCGCATTTCACAGCCGGAGTCCGGCCCGCGGCGAACGCACTCGCGCAGCCGGAAGAAAAGGAAGGAAGGATGCGCCGGTACCGACCGGCGCACCCTCCCCCGATTGCGTCATCCTCGAGCGCCGTTCACGGAATCGTGGACAACAGGTCGAACCCACCGGACGGCAGGAGGAGTCCTCCGCTGAGCCAGATGTCATCGTCCGTCGGTGCGCCGCCCGCCAGGATGGATGACGGCACCGGCCACACCGTCGGGTACGTGTCCCGACCCTGGACATCGCCGAAGAGGGCAAGGGTCGACGAACCGGGCCCGTATCCGAAGGCGTAGTTCGTGGTTGCCCATCCGAAGTTGCGGCACGCCTTGTTCTGGTCGCGGATGTCGTCTCCGATGATGTCGAGGCTGGCCGCGATCCCGAAGCCTGCGGCGCCCGCGTAGTTCCACTGCGAGACGAAGTCCGTGCACACGTTCCCGGAATTGTAGATGTCGTCGTTGGCCATGCCGGACAACTGGGTCGAGAACGTCCAGGCTGCCGGGTCGTCGCCGATGGACCCCTTTACCCGGCTGTCGGTGGCAATGCCCACATCCACGAAGGCTCCGATCCCGTCGTACGAATATCCGATGGATTCCTCGATGACGAAACTGCGGCTTTCCGGGGCCGTGTTGAAGGAATTGTACCGGTCGTTCGCGGTGCCGAGATCCTGCGTGCCCACCCCGGGCGGCAGGTACCGCTGGCACAACGCAAGCCGCCCGCAGCGGATATCGATGGTGCCCTCGACCACGTTGCCGAGAACGCCGTCGACGAACACGCCGATGCCCTGTTCGCCGGAGCCGAGGGCGTTCGTCACCCAGTATTCCTCCCAGTTGTCGTCCGCGTCGTATGCGGCGAGTGAGTTGTGGGAATTGTACTGGTCCTCGCCGTGGGCGTCCACCATGATGCCCATGCGGCAGGGGATGCCTGCCTTGACGTCCACGCCTTCGCCCAGTCCGGGGAGGACGACCGTCCCAAGGATGTCCCCGATGTCAGGGGAGATGGTGCCGGGCCCACCGGGAATCTCGATCACCGTCGACGGCAACCGCATGCACGGGTTCGCCGGGGGTGCGGGTTCCCCGTCGTCGCCGACCCCTTCGCGGGGCGGTTCTCCCGTCAGGACGCTGGTGCCGGTCGCTCCCTGGACGACGCGCGCCTCGAAGATGCTGAAGGCGTCGGTGGTGGCGGGGATCAAGGGGAAGATGTAGCCGACCGCGGTCAGGTCGTTGCCGGAATTGTACCGGTCATTCCCGAGGGCATCCACGAGGACACCGACCTGCATCACGCCGGCCGAGCGCTGGGGCGGAAACCCGGGTTCCTTGGATTCCAGGCGACCCGGGATCGGGACCTCGGATCCTCCGCTCGCACCCTGATTCACCTGCGCGGAGAGCTTTGCACCGACGTGGCAGGAGCGGCAGTACGGGCTGCGGCCACCATTGTTCCAGCCTTCCGCGTGGAGCACGTTGTCGGAGTTGTAGAGGTCATCCCCGAGGCCGTCGATGAGGATGCCGACCGCGACCGCGGTCAGGTCGGAGACTTCGACACCGCGGATGCCGGCGACCGCGTCCGAGAGCGGAGCCGGTTCGCCGGCGGCGGTTGCGCCTTGGCACACGAGGGAGAACTGGTTCACGTCGCCACCGAAGCCGCCGGCGCCCGTGCCGCCGAGGGCGCGGAGGTTGTTGCCGGAATTGTAGCGGTCACTCCCTGCGAAGGGACTCTGCGCGGCCACGTACACCTTCTCGGGCGCGCCGGTTCCTTCGAGGAGGATGCCGATGCCCGGGGTGAGGGCGGCGCCTTGGCAGAATCGTGCGGTCCACGTGGAGTATGCGTCCGTGATGCCGCGGTTCGCGTTCAGGAAGTTGTCCGAGTTGTACCGGTCTTCCCCGAATCCGTTCGCGAGGATCCCGACGCCGAACTGGGCGGCGCCCTGGACGAGGGACACCTCGTAGTTGGTGTTCCCTTCCTCGGTTTGGAGTTCGATGAAGGAGTTGTACACGTCGTTCCCGGACACATCCATGAGGACGCCGGCGCCGAGCATGCCGAAGCCCTGCGAGCGGAGCATGGTGTAGTTCGCGTCACCCGTGGGCGCGTGGAGGCTGATGAAGGAGGAGTACTGGTCGTCGCCGAGGAGGTCGACGAGGAGGCCAACGCCGCGGTACCCGGCGCCTTGGACGAATTCGTGCCCGTACGTGGTGCCGCCGAAGGTCCCGTGGTAGCGGTCGTTCCCCTGGACGTCGATGACGACCGACACGGGGTAAGGGGAGCCGGGTCCGACGCCTCCCGCGGTGTCCTCGTACTCGTCGTCGCCGCCGAGGTCGATCACGAGGACGTTGAAGCCGCCGTAGGTGGTGGTGCCGGTGCCACCGATGTGGATGATGCCTCCGATGGAGGCGAGCAGGTCGCCGCCGGCCCACTGGGGCGACGGCTGCGGTGCGAGGACCGTGTCCACGAAGCGGTCCACGGCCTGCGACACGACGAGGGACGACGCCTGCAGGCGGACCTGGTCCACGCGGCTCGCGAGGGCTTCGAAGGATGCGGCGCGCGCATTCTTCTCGCTGGAGGCCATGTGGGGGTCTTCGAGGGCTTCCACGTGGCGCGCCATGGCCGCGTCGAGGGCCTTGGATTCCTTGGCCGAGAGGTCCGCGAATGCGGAGTCCGCGAGGGCGGCGCCGACACGGATGGCGTGGACGAGGTCGGCGAGGCCGACCTGGAATTCAGCCGGGAGGGCGTTGACGTCGGCCACCCAGATGGCGCGTTCGTCCGCCGAGGACGTGACGCCCATCTCGGTCTGGATGGCGTCGAGCTCCTCGACAAGGGGTCCCGCTTCGGAGGCCGCAACCGCTTGGCGGGCCATGGCCTTGGCGCGGGCGCTGCTCACGACATCGAGCGCCGCGTAGGGCCCGGACACGTCGGCGAAGGCGTTCGCGATGGCGACCGCTCCGTCCGCGGCGGATGCGCCGGGGCCTGCCGCCTGCGCAACCAGGTTCGCGGGCGTGGTCGGGACGGACCGGATCGGCTCCGTCGCGGAGGGTTCCGGCGGCGCGAGGCCGATGTCGCTCAAGGTGGCCATGGATGGGGCGAGCATGACGACGGCGACCACCGCGACGGCGGCACCGACGAACAAGGTACGTGCGAGCAAAGTGAGTCCTCCCCTTACGGAATAATGCGCGAGCGCGTGAATGGACAAAATAGTGTCGCAGGTAATTCCTTGCGTCAGGTCGCCGGCGCAGGGCGGGAATCCGCGTCTGGCCCCTGACAGGACGCCATCGACAAGCACCTGTCAGCCGCGGATGATCGGCCGATACGGTCCCACCATCATGATTCATCGAACCGGAGCGCGGCACTGTTGATGCAGTACCGCAGTCCGCCGGGCGCGGGCCCGTCGTCGAATATGTGGCCGAGGTGCGCATCGCATGTGCCGCATCGGGCTTCCGTGCGCATCATGCCGTGGGTCCGGTCCTCCAGTTCCTTCACGGGAGCCCCCTTCGCGGGGGCCGTGAAACTGGGCCATCCGGATCCCGAATCGTACTTGGTTTCCGACTCGAAGAGGGGAGCGTCGCAGCATACGCAGCGATACATCCCGTCGCCCTTCTGGTTCCAGTACTTCCCCGTGAACGCGCGCTCCGTCGCCCCCTGCCGCGTGACCGCGTACTCCTCCTTCGAGAGCTTCTCGCGGTACTCCTGGTCCGACGCCATGACCTCCCGTCACGCCGCCTTTTCGGGTGAATCTTTTGGCGGGGTCTGGGCGGGGGGAGGGTGCGCCGGGACCGGGCAGGGAAATGCCGCCGGCCGGTTTCCGCCCGCCGCCGCCCCCGAGGCGCGGTCTCGTGCGGGGGCTGATGGACGCGAACCGCGCGTTCACCGGCGCCGCTTCGCCAGTTCCCCGAGCACGAGCCGGTAGCTCACGCCCTCCGCCTTGGCGACCACGAGCGCGTGGTACAGGAGGTCGGCGACTTCACCGGGCAACCCGTCGAGGTCGCCGTCCTTCGCGGCCATGACCACTTCCACGGCTTCCTCGCCGAGCTTCTTCATGCGGAGGTTCCCGTTGGCGAGGAGTTTCCCGGTGTAGGACTCCCCGGGCTCCTTGAGCCGCTGGTCGAACACGGCATCCAGTTCCTCAAGGACGGGTGCGCCTTCGCCGTGGACGACGCGCGTGAAACAGGTGCGGGTGCCCTCGTGGCAGGCGACTCCCGTCTGCTGCACGGTGGCGAGCAGGGTGTCCCCGTCACAGTCGAGGCGGAGGCTCACGACCTTCTGGAAGTGGCCACTCATCTCGCCCTTCTTCCAGAGGGCGGCGCGGCTCCGCGACCAGTAGTGCATGAAGCCGGATTCGAGGGTGGCCGCGTACGCGTCCCGATTCATGTACGCAAGCATGAGGACTTCCGCCGTGGCATGGTCCTGGACGACGACGGGCACGAGGCCTTCGCCCTTGTCGAAGTCGATGAATGATGCGTCGAGTCGTACCGGTTCCTCGGCCATGGGCTCACCTCACCGCCACGGCACGCAGCCGCAGGATGTCCTTCACTTCGCGGACGGTGGTTTCGCGGTAGTGGAAGATGCTGGCTGCGAGGGCCGCGTCTGCGCCGCCCTGTTCGATGGCATCCGCAAGATGCGCCGCGCACCCCGCACCGCCACTTGCAATGACCGGCACCTTGACTGCGTTCGTCACGGCCTTCAGGAGCGGCACATCGTACCCGTCCTTCGTGCCGTCGGCATCCATGCTCGTGAGCAGGATTTCGCCGGCTCCGCGGCGGGCGCCTTCCACGACCCATTCGATGGCATCGCGGCCGGTGGGTTTCGACCCGCCGTGGGTGAAGATCTCCCACCGCAGGGGATCGCTCCCTTCGATGCGCTTTGCGTCCACGGCGAGGACGATGCATTGGCTGCCGAATCGTTCCGCGCCCTGGGTGAGGATGGTGGGGTCGAGGACGGCTGCCGTGTTCACGCTCACCTTGTCCGCGCCCGAGGCAAGCGCCTCGTGCATGTCGTCCACGGTGCGGATGCCGCCGCCGACGGTGAGGGGAATGAAGAGGCGTTCCGCGGTCCGTCGGACCACGTCGAGGGTGGTGTCGCGGCCGTCGCGACTTGCGCTGATGTCGAGGAACACGACCTCGTCCGCACCTTCCGCTTCGTACTTGACGGCGAGTTCCGCGGGGTCGCCGACGTCCGTGAGGTCCTCGAACTTGACACCCTTGACGACGCGTCCGTTCTTCACGTCGAGGCAGGGGATGATGCGTTTCTTCAACACGCGGTCATCCCACCCGATCGGCGGCGGCGCCTTTCTTGAGGTCCACTTCCCCCTTGGTGCTCAGGATGGCTCCTTCGCGGGGTCGGATGGCGGCGCCGATGGCCCGCGCCGTGGCCTTGAAGGCGCCCTCGACGATGTGGTGCTTGTCGCGGCCGCGCATGACCACGACATGCAGGGTGGCACCGGCCTCCATGGCGATGGATCGCAGGAGGTGCTCCATCATGGGGTCCGGGAGTTCGCCCACGTAGTACGGGCGGTTGACCAGGTCCACGGCGGCGAAGACGAGCGCCTCGTCCATGGGCACGTGCGCTTCCCCGACCCGCTGGATGGTGGCATGATCCACACTCTGTTTCAGGGCCTGCCCGATGGCGATGGCCACATCCTCCACGAGATGGTGGTCGATGTCGTCCTTGGACCGGGCGTCCACGACAAGGTCGAGTCCGCTCCATTTCGCAAAGGTGCCGAACATGTGTTTGACGAAGGCGAGGTCCGCTTCGCGGCCGCTGGGTCCGTCCATGGTGATCTTCGCGTCGCCGGTTCCCCGTGCGAGGGTGACGTGGACGCGGGTCTCCTTCGTTTCGCGCTTGATCTCGGCCATCCTGTTCACTCCCACGTCCGCTGGAATGCCTTCGCCATGTCGATCTTCCCGATGTACGCGGCCATGCCGACGACGGCCCCTGCGGCGCCCGCGGCGTGGAGCCCGTCGAGGTCGTCCATGGTGGCGATGCCGCCGCTTGCAATGACGGGGCGTGTGAGCCCGGGCGTGAGGGCTTTCACCCGTTCGAGGTTCGCGCCGGTGAGCTGGCCTTCGCGGCCCACGTCGGTGTAGAGGAGGCCCGCCGTCGGGTACTTGTCGATCTCGTGCGCGTACGCGAGAAGGGGCATGCCGCTGCCCTTCTTCCAGCCGTCCACGAGGATCTCGCCTTCGCGCGCGTCGACGGCCACCACGATGCGGTCCGGGTACGCCTTCGAGGTTTCCGCGAGCCATTCGCGGTCCGCGATCGCCTTCGTCCCGACAACGACGCGGGCCGCTCCCGCGCCGAGCATCTTCTTCACGTCGTCCGTGGACCGGATGCCGCCGCCCACCTGCACGGGGACCGACACCGCATCGAGGATCGCCCGGACGACACTCTCGTTCGTCCCGTTGCCGGTGGCGCGGTCGAGGTCCACCACGTGAAGCATGGGTGCGCCCATGTCGACCCATTTCTTCGCCTGCTCGACGGGATCGGGGAGGCGCACGCGCTCATCGGCGTAGTCGCCGCCCACGAGTTGCACGCAGTGACCGTCGCGCAGGTCCACTGCGGGGATGACTTGGAAGCTGTTCGTCATAGGGATCCCTCGGGGAGTTTGCCGCCGCCTTCCTCCGCGAACCTGACCCAGTTCCGGATCATGAGGAGGCCGGCGGTGCTGCTTTTCTCGGGGTGGAACTGGGTTGCGTACACGTTGCCCTTGCGCACGACGGCGCTGAAGCTCCGCCCGTACGTGGACGTGGCGAGGGTGACGCTTTCCCGGGGCTCCGGCGCGAAGGTGTTCACGAAGTACACGTGGGTGCCTTCGTCGAGGCCGGCGAACAGGGGGTCGTTCCGGAAGGCGAGGACGTTCCAGCCGATCTGCGGGAGTTTCTCGTGCTGGAGGCGCTTCACTTCGCCGCGGATCCACCCGAGTCCGGCGCCGGGTCCTTCCTCGCTGGATTCGAACAGGAGTTGCATGCCG
>JBFILE010000200.1:0-7177 GCA_041599855.1 Thermoplasmatota archaeon | reverse complement strand
GGGCCCGCCGCGGCCCTCGTCGTCCTCGGCGTTGCGGCAATCGCGCTCGCGTGGCGACGCCGGGGATAACGCGCGACCGCGGAACCACGGATCAACGCCCGGGGGCGCCGCCGTGGCCATCGCGCCCGGCATCTCCCCCGCCGCCGCTCCCCTTGCGAAGCCTCGCAACCACCGCATAATCGCGCCGCGAAAGCCGCTCGATGCGGGCCTCAAGGCCTGCTGCCCGCGCGATCCCGACCAATTCCCGCGGCTCGAAGAAACGCGACCCGAACCGCAGCAACCGCTCCAGCGCGATCACGGCCATCCCGCCGAAACTCGAGGGATCGAACTCCTCCACCACGATGACGCCACGCGCCGGGGCGATGACGCGCGCAAGTTCACCGAACGTGCCCTCCGCATCCCGGATGTGATGGAGGGCATCCGTGACCAGGACCCCGTCGATCACCCCCTGCTTGAACGGCAGGTGGCAGGCGTCCGCCACGATGCACGCCAACCCCTTCCGCCGCGCCCTGAGAAGAAGCGCTCGTTCCGGGTCCACGACGATCGTACGCCGCCATCGATGCATGAAGCGGCGGCTCACGCGACCCGTACCGCCGCCCACATCGATGAGGACGCCATCCCCCTTCAGGAGGGTTTTCATGACCCGGTCGTGCCCGTACGGCAGAAGGTCGAGGATGGGTCCCAGATGATGGAAGCCGGGCACGGGCATGCCAACACGCTGCCAAGGTTTCAAGGATTGCCGCCGCGACGGGGGCGTGACCGGCGCCGCCACGTCCAGCGGATTCGTCCGACCCGAGAGGGGGGGGTGTGCCAGTTGGGGCCCCCACCAGCCCCCACCAGCCGTGATCGCAGAAGCGATGCCCACGCGCCACACGCCATGCGCGACCAACGACGGCCGGCGCGGACCCGGCGGATGCATCGCCACCTGGCATCAACATCGCGGGCCCACGAACCGCCCTACTGCCACGCCTTCCCGGGGTACTTGCTCATGAGGCGATTCTTCAATTCCTCGCGGACCCGCCCCCGCTCACCCACCTTGACCAGGTGGAGCCCGCGTGCGCGAAGCATCTCATCCCGCTCGCGGTCATCCCTCGTGTCGATGGCGAGGTGCTTCCCCGGGATCGTGAACGCGACGCGGTGTCCGCCGATGTCCTGATCATACCCGAACAGGATCTCGTTGTCCCACAGGAAATCCGCCACCTCCCGCTCCGTTTCCGACGCCACGTGGACGCCCTGCTTGGCCCGGAGATGCCCCGCACCCGCAGGCGCAGGGGCAGAGGACGGGGCCGCGCGAGGTGCCGCACCCGGCAGCGGCGTCGAGCCCCAGCCTGCCGACGAATCCCTGGAATAGCCTGACGAGGCCGGCGGCGCCGACCCCGACGAGGGACGAACGCCCTGACGGGCCTTCAGGCCACATTCCGTGCAAAGGGCGAGCGTGGGCGAGCGGGGCCCGCCGCATTCCGGGCACGTCGGCCCGTCCTTGCGGCGACCGAACAGGAACAGCATGCGGCCCGCAACACGCCCCTCGCGCATGAAGGTCGCGCCGCGTTCCGGCAATCGTTATGAGGCCCCCCGCGGCTCGACGCCCGTGGCATCCCCCCGGGAATCCGCCCCCTGTTCCACCCGCGGCCCCTCCGCGCGCCTCGCGCCGGTTCTTTCCGCGCTCCTCCTCGGAATCATGGTGGCCGGCGTCCTTACCCCGGCGACCGCGCAAAGCGCCACCGGGAACCTGATCTCGGGCGTCCACCTCAGCGACATCAGCCACGACAACGCGTACGCCGTCACCTTCGGCCTCGAAGCGCGCATCGATGGCACGCGCGTCGCCTACACCACGGCCGACGGCAGGCAAGGCAGTTCCCCCGTGACCCTCGAAGGCGAGGGCGCACCCATCGACAGCGTCTGGGTGTACAGCGCGGGGATTCCGACGGACACGGTCACGTACACGATCCGCACCACGCCCGATGGCGACGGCGGACCGGGGGCCCGAACCTTCACCGCCACGCCACGGCCGGCCGCCGATGCCGCCACCGTCCGCATCGGCTATGTGGCGGACCAGGGGAGTGGCACCAATGCGAAGGCCATCACGGACGCCCTCGCGGCGGCCCAGCCCGGCATCGTCCTCCACGGCGGCGACATCGCGTACGCAAGCTCCGGACGCGGCTGGGACAACTGGTTCGCCATGGTGGAGCCCATCGCAAGCCGTGTGCCATGGATGCCTGCGGTCGGCAACCACGACGCATACGATTGCACCACCGGCGGACCTGCACCGTTCATCTTCACCATCCAACGCTGCGGCCTCACCCAGTTCCGCGCGCGCTTCACCCTCCCGGAAGAGCCCCGGCTCTTTCATTCCTTCGACTGGGGGCCGGTCCACGTGATCATCGTGGACACCGAGGCCTACCACTACGCGAACATCAGCCGCCTCGCCGCGGACCCTCCGACGAAGGCCCGGGAACAGGAGGAATTCCTGGCCGCCGACCTAGCCGCCCACCGCGGGAACTGGACCATCGTTGTCATGCACCGACCGCCCTACTCGTCAAGCGCGAGCCACGGCAGCGACCTCGCCGTGCGCGCCCACCTCGCGCCCATCCTCGAAGCCGGCGGCGCGGACCTCGTGCTCACCGGGCACGACCACATGTACGAGCGGTCATGGGCCCTTCGCGACGGGGCCGCCATGACACGGACGAACCGGTCGATCGAAGGCGATGGCACGATCTACGTCGTGGGTGGCGGATCCGGGGCCGACCTCTACACGGAGTTCATGGACCCCATGCCGGAATGGAGCGCATTCCGCCGGGCCGTCCACGAGTTCGTGATCATCGACGCCACCCGGGACCGCCTCGACGTGCAGGCGATCATGATGGATGGACGCGTCGTTGACGCCTTCTCAATCCAGCGCGCGGTTGCGGCGCAGGGGGCCCCGCCCGAGGAGGACCGCGGGACGCCGCTTCCCGGTATCCTCCTCCCCCTTGCCCTGCTCGCCGCCGCACACCTCGCGCGCCGGAACGGCCCGGGCAAGACATCAAGTGCCGAAAGGAAACTCCTGCCATGATGTCCCTTGCCAACGGCGCGGCCCGGACGCCATCGGATCGCCCATTCCCCTCGATTGCCACCGCGGGACTCGCCGCGATACTGGTCGCGGCGATGATGCTCCCGGTATTGGCAGCTCCCACGGCATCGGCGCAAACGAGCACCGAGGAGGCCCGCATCCTCGGCGTGCACCTCTCGACCCTGGGTGCCGACGAAGGCTACGCCGTGACGTTCTTCTCGACGCAGCCCCTCCGGGACCCTCGCGTCGATTACAAGGTCGGCACCAGCGAAACCGGCGCAATCCCCTCCCGCGAGGTGGACAAGGGCCCGCCCACGGCTTCGACCCACACGTACGTCTCCCACATCCCCGGGGCCACGACCGCGTACACCGTGAGCGGCGTGCCCGACGTGACCACGGTCCCCCCGCCCACCCGCATCTCGCGGACCTTCACCGCGACGCCGATGCCCGCGCTCGATGCGGAACGCGTCCGCATCGCTTTCGTGGCCGATCAGGGCCGCAGCACCGAAGCCGCCGCCGTCATTGCAGCCGTCGAGAAGGCGCAGCCCGATGTCGTGCTCCACGGCGGCGACATGACCTACTCCGCCCGCGGCGACGGGTGGGATGAATGGTTCGGCATGGTGGAGCCGGTGGCGAGCCGCGTCCCATGGATGCCGGCCGTCGGCAACCATGACGCCTACGAATGTCAGGTTGGAGGAACCCTGCCGCGGCTCTACGAGGAACGCTGCGGCATCGACGAATATCGCGCCCGGTTCGCCCTCCCCAACGAACCCGCCGTCGGCTACACATTCGACTGGGGGCCGGTGCGGATCCTGTCCCTGGACACGGAGGCGTACCATTACCAGAACCGCTCGAAGTATGCGGTGGACCCGCCGACGGACGCGCGGGAACAGGAAGCGTACGCAGCCAAGGTATTGGCGGAACGGCCGGATGCGTGGACGATCGCGTTCTTCCACCGGCCCGCGTACTCGAGTGCGAACCACCGGAGCGACATGGGCGTCCGCGGGCACCTCTCACCCGTGCTCGAAGCGGGCGGCGTGGACCTTGTGCTCCAGGGGCATGATCACTCCTACGAGCGCACGTGGACCATGCGCGACAGCACGGTCATGGCGCGCGGGAACACCACGATCGAAGGAACCGGCACCGTGTATGTGGTGGGCGGTGGAGGCGGGGCGCAGCTGTACACGAACTTCAGCATGCCGCAGCCGGAGTGGAGTGCGTACCGGGAAGCCGTGTACGAGTACGTGATCATCGAGGCCACGGCGGACCGGCTCGATGTGAAGGCGATGGCATTGGACGGGCGCGTGGTGGATGCGTTCATCATCATCCGCGCCGCGCCGGCCACGCCAGAAGGTGGCGTGCTGGATACGCCGTCACCCGCGGTCATGCTCCTTGTCGGACTGGTGGTGGCGGCCGCCGTGATCGGTCGGCGCCGAATCGGCATCGACAGGATCTGATCCGCAACGGGAAATGACGCCGACCATCGGGAACCGGATTCCACATGGGCCGGGGTCGTGTTGGCTGGGCAGGGTGAAGCCATCGCAATGGCTTTCGGTCGCCGGGCTCGTGATGATCCTCACGGTACGTGGTGCCGAAGCGATCCACTCACCCCTTGACGACGCCGATGGGTTCCATGCGTGCCACCATGCGGGAGATGCCCGCGCCGTGGCACGTACCCACCACGTCGGTCACGTTCTTGTACGCCTCCGGAGCCTCCTCGGCAGCGACGCGCTCGCTTGCCGCCTTCACGGTGATGCCGCGCTCCGCGAGGGACCGGATGACTTCGCGGCCCGTCCACGAATGGCGCGCCTTCGTGCGCGACAGCACGCGGCCCGCGCCGTGGCACGTGCTCCCGAACGTCTCCTGCATGGCTTGCTCCGTCCCCGCGAGCACGTAGCTCGCGGTCCCCATGTCGCCGGGCACGAGAACAGGTTGACCGAAATCGCGGTACTCCTGCGGGATGTCCCGATGGCCGGGCCCGTAGGCGCGCGTCGCACCCTTCCGGTGGACGAGGAGGTTCCGGCGCCGGCCCTCCACCTGATGCTCCTCCATCTTCGCGATGTTGTGGGAGACATCGTACACGACCCGCATGCCCATGTCCTCCGGGTCCCGGTGGAAGATCTGATGGAACCCTTCCCGGACCCAGTGGGTGATCATCTGCCGGTTCGTCCACGCATAATGGATCCCGCAGCACATGGCCGCGTAGTAGTCCTCCGCCTGCCGTGACGACCACGGCGCGCACGCAAGCTGCGGGTCCGCGAGGTTCAGGCCATTCGATGCACCCGCCTGATCCATCGCCTCCAGGTGATCCGTGCAGATCTGATGCCCCGCGCCCCGGCTCCCGCAGTGGAGCATGATGCAGATCTGGCCCGGATCCGTGAGGCCGAAACGCTTCGCCGTGTCCGGGTCGAAGATCTCGCCGACCTTCTGGATCTCAAGGAAATGGTTCCCGCCGCCCAGGCTCCCCACCTGACCCATGCCCCGCGTGTACGCCTTCTGGCTCACGCGGCCCGGGTCCGCGCCGTCGATGAACCCGTTGTGCTCCACGTGGGCGAGGTCGTCGTCCCAGCCGTAGCCGGCGTCGATGGCCCACTTCATCCCCTCCGTGAACACGCTGTCCAACTCCGCACGGGAGAGGCGCACCCGCGCCTTCGACCCCACACCGCTCGGCACGTTGTCGAACAGCACGTTCAGGAGGTCCCGGATGCGGGGGCGGACCTCCTCCTCCGTGAGGTCGGTCCGGATGAGGCGAACCCCGCAGTTGATGTCGAAGCCCACGCCGCCGGGGCTGATGACCCCGCCCTCATCCGCGTCAAACGCGGCGACGCCGCCGATGGGGAATCCGTACCCCCAGTGGATGTCCGGCATCGCATACGATTTGCCGACAATCCCGGGGAGGGTGGCCACGTTCGCGACCTGCTCAAGGGCCTGATCCCCCGTCATGTCCCGGAGCATGGCTTCCGAGGCGAACACCTGGCCGGGGACGCGCATGCCCACCTTGTGCGTCTTGGGAATCTCCCAACGGTACGCGTCCAACTGGTTGAGTTGCCCCTGCCACGGTTCCGGCATATGGCGCGCGAGACAACGCATCGCGCTTAAGACGTGTCGGTTCCCGGCCGGGGGTGGGGGGTCGTGGACGGGACGCGGCGAAGGCGCGGCGCGAGCGTCGGCGCGTGGCCTCAGCCCGCCACGATTTCCTTGCACCCGGGGAGGTTTGCATCGAGGTCGCCGAGGAGTTCGCGGATGTTGGCCGCATTCTGCCCGAAGTCGCGTTTGCCGAAGCGGCTCGCACTCGACGCATCCACCTGCGTCCGGTTCGCGGGCGCCGGCGTGTGGTCCTCCCCGACCACGGGGGACGCGATGAGGATCACGTCATCCTTGAAGCCCAGCTTCTCGGTCTCGTGGACGGCCCGGATCGTCCCATTCCCCCGGTCCGTGGCCGTGAGCGTCCAGCGCTCCGCGCGGGTGATGAAGAACGCGGCCCGGTCGATGACTTCCTCGATCGTGGCATCGAAGCAGCGCGTGCGAAGGGACGGGTCGTCCGCGTCGGGCTTGGTCCGGGCGCGGCCGTGGGGAGGCGCGAAGAACGCCCACATCGCGTACGTGACGAAGAGGGCGATGAGGGCGAGGGCGACCCAGCGTTTCCAGTCCACGGCCTCCGACGGTCGCGCCTGCCCTTGAATGAAGCGGATTCAGGATGGTCCCCCGTTGCCTGGAACCGCGCAAGTCGATCGGGGGCGCATCTGCAATGGGCGACGAGGGACGCGGGTTGCGGGCATCCGGGGCGCCGCCGACGTGAGGGGCAGCGTCGAGCGGGTGCGCGCCGCGTCGCGCAGTTGCGGACCGTTGCGTGCAGTGGCGAGTCGCAGCGGGCCTTTACGCGCATTCGGGGACCGAAACGCGCCGTTTCCTGCAGCCGCGAGCCGCCGCGGGCCGTTGCGAGCCGTTACGCGCATTCGCGGACCGAAACGCGCCGTTTCGCGCAGTCGCGGGCGCCCCGGGCCATGGCGCGCCGCTGCCCCCCAACCCAGGAATCAGATGTCGAGGACGACGCGCACGTCCGGCGGCGCTTCCGAGACTTCGAGTCCATGCATCGTGATCGCCTTCACCTCATGGTAGTGGCCGTGG
>JBFILE010000199.1:0-7268 GCA_041599855.1 Thermoplasmatota archaeon | reverse complement strand
GAGCCTCCTCCAGATGACGTTCGACAACCCGCTCAGCATGCAGTTGGCCGAGGAACGGAACCTGAATGGAAAAAGTGGGGCCACCCCCGAGTTCCGGGAACGGCTGGCGCGGTTCCTGAAGAAGCGGTGACACCGACCCGCAACCGCGGGGGCGGCACATCGTGTCGCGCTCAACTCCGATACGGCGACCCACCATGGCGCATCAGGGACCAAAGGGCCACCAATGCGCCACGTGCGGCCGACGATTTCAGATGGCCAGGTCGAGATGCACTTGCCAGCACTCCCCGGCGACGTGGACGAAGTACCCACGAATTCCGATGGTGCCGTCAGGTTCCTCCCACATCTCCGGGACGCCCACATCCCGTTCGAATCCGAGGGGATCGCACCGGGGCGCGGTCGGCAATTCGTAGCCACAGCTCCCGAAGTAGTACGGCAGGAACATGTCGCATTCAACGCCGGCACAGTTGACGCCATCGCGATCCAGGCAGGCCTTGACCCAGAATTCCCGGAAGACTTCCTGCATGCAGTCGACGATGGCCGGCTCGGAACGGCAGTCCTGGATGCCACCGACCCAGTCCGGAACTCCGACGGGGGAAGTGCACGTGTCGGTCCTGACATCCGGCGGAACAATGGATTCCACACAGAGCGCGCCTCCGTGCACCGGCGGAGGATCCTCCGCCGCGGCAGCCGGAAGGGCTGCGAGAAGCACCCCGAAAGCGATGAGTGATCGTAGGATATATGTGAGCCTCATGAGGCGTAGGAAGTTTTGACGCCTATTAAACCATTATCCTCGCTCGGTGACGGAGGAAAAGGAACGGACCCAAAACCTATTCAAACCACCATCAGTCCGATGTTCGACGGGGAGACCCTGGCCATGAAGCGATCCCAACCAATCCACTCCGGTACGGCGCGGGCGCTGGCACTCATGGTCCTGCTCATGCTTCCGACCGCCACGGCGGCCGACGGCGACGATCGCGCCACCATCTTCGACGGCGGACCCGTGCACCTCGAAGGGGATGTCACCGCACACCTGGCAGCCGCCTCCGGCGAGATGAACGCATCGCGCGCGACCTCGGTCTTCACATTCCACGGCCTGAACGCCCAGATTCTCGTCGTCAAGGATCAGAACATACCCGCACGCGTCTTGGGACAGGGGGCGAACCTTCAGACCGCTTTGCGCCAGCACGAGTGGATCAATGTCACCAACGGATCCCTTGCATACTCACTCGAGGACGAATCCGGTATCTTCGCCCTCGACGCCCGGTCCGGCGGCGATGTCCGGATCCATGGAGCCGTGGACACGGAAGAACGGCCGACGATGATCCGTACAGCCACCTCGTCCCATGCCATTCCCAATGAGAATTCCGTGGTCTGGCACTGGGACGCCGGCGATTTCCTGATCGCGCGCGAAGCCCCCATCCTTGACATCGCTGGATTCCCCGCATTCGACGGGGCCGCGACCCTCGACGTGGAGGGCTCGCTGTCCATGGCCTTCTACAAGGGGAACGCCACCGTCACCGATGACGACGGCATCGCCCACGAATTCCGCCTGGGCCGAGCATCGGCCGGCGGCCTCAACCCCGACGGGTCCATCGACAACGTCACATGGCTCCGATTCTCCGGCACGGTGGAACGGGGCGGTGGACCGTTGTCAGGGGCATGGGGCTTCGCAGGTCCCGCGGCGACGTGGACCGTGAACGGGACGGCCACGTGGGCCTCCGCCCGCGGCGACGGCACCGTGCAGGGGGCCCGCGTGGAGTTCCGGAACGAAAGCGTCTCGGTTGCCGGGGTTTTCGACATCACGCCGGCAATGACCGGGTCGCTGACGGACCTGGATCCGGCCCTGCGATACGCAGCCGAAGGAACATTCACGAGCTTCACCGTCAGCGGCGCTCCCGTTCCCACCGCCAGCCGCATCAGTCCCGCAGAAGTCGTTGTGACGGTTTCCCTGGTTGCCATCGTGCTCACCGCCCTCGGAGCCGTTGCACGATTCGCCCTCCTGCTCTATACGAGGCTGTCGCCGACCGACATCCTCGCCCAGGAGACCCGCAAACGCATCCACGACGCGATTGTCGCGAGCGGCGGCATCCACAAGCGTGACCTCCATCGGCGGATCGGATGCGCCTGGGGACCCCTCACCTATCACGTCCGCGTCCTCGCGGATGCGGGCTACATCCGCGTGGAGCGCCAAGGAAAATACACGGTCATCAGCCCGCTCAGCCCGGTGGTCACCGACCAGGTCGTCACCATCCCTCATCCGGTCGCTCGGGCAATCTACGAACGACTGCCCACGGGGGGCATCCCCATGTCATTCGCCGACCTGCACGGAAGCCTCGGCATCTCACGGCAACTCCTCGGTTACCACCTGCGGGGTCTCGAAGCGAAAGGGCTCGTACGCGTGGCCCGGGTGTCCGGACGAAGTCAGGCCGTCACCCGCATTCAGGATGACGCCCCCGGCGCCACCGTCGCGACCAACGCGTAAGACCCGGTGCCAGATGATCTCGTCGCGAGTCATCGCGAAGGGTGACGACCATCCGCGATTCCCATCGCGAATCCCCGGATAGGTGACCGCCATCAGTTGGCTCGCGGCGCGGGGACGGCGACGGGAGACCATGGGTCCGGTGCTGTCAGGGAACGACCTCACCGGGAAAAGAAAAACGCTGGCCGCGTGCCCCAGCACGCGGCCGCGGGGGGATCAAGGCCACAGCACGTAGGTGCGGTGATGGTTGACGGTGCCGTTGCAATCGACTTCCGCGTACGCGGTGGGGTTGTCCATCCACGCAACGCAGTGGGTGTCCTCCGGCTCGCAGAGACCCCACTCGGGCGGGGCGACGGTCGGGTCGACATCACACGTCTGGGCGGTTGCGCCGGGCACGCCGAGGATGAAGGCTGCCGTGGCGAAAGCGATGATGAGCTTGAGTTTCATTCGTGTCCACCTCCCCGGCCTGTCCGTGCTCGGATCCCCCGGCCGCGGGGCCGATTCCTTCAACACGCACACTCATCGTATGATTATGGGCTCAGGCTTTTTCCACGCATGTTCCGCCTCGATCGCCTATGGGTGCCGGGTAACGCGGCGATGCTCTGCCACGAACGGTGGACGACGCCGCGCAGGCACGCGGTCGATCAAAAAAAGCCCGGGCATGTGCCCGGGCGAGCCGGCGTCAAGGAATCAACGGCTCAAAACTGGAAGTCGACATACTTCCCACAATTCCCGCGCAGTTCCACAAAATTCCCCTGCATCTCGATCATCCCGGAGTCGGGATAGTAGATCATGGTCGGGAGGCCCGCGTCCACATGGTCGATCGTGCATGTCGGAGCCTCAGGAACCGGAGGCGGATTCACCTGCGGCGGCGTGATTTCGTAGGTGCAGGCGGGGACTCCGAGGCCGATGTGGCAGGACACCAAGATGCACGCGCCTTGAAGGGTGGGATCACAGCCTTGGGTGAACAGGGAAGCAGCAGGTGAATCGGGCGAGCCGAACGGATCGGGCGGATCCGGGATGCTCGGGACGCCGGGAAGCTCCCCGTCGCACGGGTCGTTCGCTCGGACCCCGACAGCCCAGATGTCGAAACAAATGTCGGCGGACGACGCCGGAATGGCGAGGGTCGCTGCAAGCATGACGGATGCGATGATGAGGTTCCGGAACATGGGATCACCTCAGGTTCGTATCGCACCAGACGGTGTACGGCAGGTGAGCCCAGCAATGGACATACGCGCATTCGTCCGTCACGGCGTTTCGGCAAACCGGGAGCGGGATGTGCGCATGGTAACCGGGAGGTTCCGTGTCCCTCAGCAGGTCGTCGACCGGCTGCAGCGCATTGTTGCCCTCGCCGCAGGGATCCTCCACCTTGAGCTGGTACAGGATCTCGTAATGCGCGCAAGCGGGAATACCGGCGCTCGCCCCCGGAATGGTGGACAGCATCAATGCCGCGAGCAGCACGAAACTGGATACGACGGTTCTGAGCCTCATGCGGCTTCAGTGACCCACCGACCTAATAAACGTCCTGTAGAATTTGAAGGACAGCGACAAAGACTGCGCCCCAAAAGGTTTCTGTGGTCGGGCGTCCCTTTCGTCGATCAAGCCATGCCGCCCGACCGCCTTTCGCCACTCGTCGTCGTGCTGCTCGTCCTCATCGTCCCCGTGGCCAGCGCGTCGTCCGGGTCGTTCACCACGACGGATCCGGTGGCGATCGAAGGCCAATTCAGGGGCGTCCTGCCGGCCGGGAATGGATTCGTGATTTCCGACGACCCCACGGGACCGATGGTTCTACACGGCGTGGCTGGCGTGGTGAGCTTCCACCACAAGAACTCGACGAAGGTCGCGGGAAGCACGGCCACTCCAACGTTTTCGACACAGCAGAACCACACGGTGCGCAACGCCACGGTCACGGTCGATTTCGCAAATGGTGGGCCCTCGTACAACATCCTGAGCATCGCGCCTGGAACCCTGGCGGTGACTTCCAACGTCGACACAGTGGGGACGCAGGTCTTCATTCCACGGGACATGAAGGGATCATACAGCACAGGGGACGAACGGCCCCAATACGGTTGGCGTCAGGGCTGGCCCTTCTTCGGGACCCGCGGATCCGTGACATCCATTGAAGGATTCCCGACCTCGTCCGAGACCTCGATCGAGATCACCGGACCCATCGCGGCCCGCGTCTTGCGCGGCGTTGCCACCGTCGAGGATGAGGACGGGACCACGATCCGCACGCAACTCGGATACCAATACATTGCGGAGGGCGGACCGTCCACCAATTCATACTATCACCAGTGGATGACGGTCAATGGCACCGTCGCTTCGGGCATCGCGCCGACCGGAGGCCTATGGGGATTCGGCGGCCCGACCACCACATGGACGCTGAACGGGAACGCGACCTGGACCCACGCCACCGGGGAGGCCACTCACGGTGGCACGACCACAGCGTTCGAAGACAAGCGGGTGGAAGCGTCCGGGAACCTTGTGATCACTCCGCCTACCGGCGACGACGCAGTCGCCATCGGCAGCTCGACAATCGCTCCGTATCGATTCACAGCCGAAGCGGCCTCCCTCCGAATCGACGGCCACGAAGTCACCCCCGCTTCAATCGCATCACCCGTCATGACCAGCACGGGCGCCGCCGCAACCGTTGCACTCGGCCTCCTCGCATTCGCTGCATTCATCCCGAAACTCCTCGGCGCATTCTACACGCGGCTGTCGCCCGATGAGGTCCTCCGACACGAGACCCGCGCCCGCATCCACGCGGTCGTGCAGGAATCGGGAGGCATCCACAAGCGCGAACTCCAGCGACTCGTCGGCGGCGCCTGGGGCCCCTTCACCTACCACCTCAGGGTGCTGGTCGCGGCCGGGTTCGCCAAGGTCGAAAAGCAGGGGAAATACGACATGATCCGCCCGGTGTCGTCGGCACCTGCGGATCCCGTGATTCCCCATCCGGTTCAGCGCGCCGTCTTCGACGCCCTCCCGACGAACGGGACGCCGCTTCCCTTCGCGGACCTCCGGACGCAGACCGGAATCTCGCGCCAACTGCTCGGGTATCATCTGCGCGTCCTGACGAACCGGGGGCTCGTGGAGATGCCCGGGGATGCGGGACGGAATCGCGTGGTGCAACGCGTTGCGGCCGATCCGGACCTCGGCGCCCAGGATGCGCTTGATGGCGAGCCTCGGCTGAAAAATTGAGAGGCCGGGGGCGTGAGGCTCACGGGCCCCCGGGTCGGAAGCTCGCGGATCAGCAGACGACCGTGAGTGAACTCACGCAGATCCGGATATCTCCGTCAGTCGTCTCGACGGTGGCCTGCACAGATGCCGTGGTGCCCACGACCCGAGCTGCCCCTTACCCGGGATCACGAAACAGGTCGAAACCCCTCCTCCAAGCGGCCGCCTCCCTTGACAGGTCGGCAGCCGCCCGGCCCGTCGAGCCGCCCCATTTATGCGCGGGGAGCCGTTTGCCGACTCCATGACGACCCCGGCGACGGCGAAAATGTACGTGGACGGTGCGTGGGTGGACGCATCGTCGAAGGACACCTTCGAGAGCGTGAACCCCGCGACCGGAGAGACCTTCGCGACTGTGCCCCTTGCCACGGTGGACGACGTGAATGCGGCCGTTGACGCGGCGCGCACGGCCTTCGAGGGCGAGGGGCAACTGGATGCGTTCGTCCGGGGCCAGCTCCTCCACAAGGTCGCGGCCCTCATCCGGGAACGCCGCAAGGACATCGCCACGATCGAGGTCCAGGACAACGGGAAGCGCTTCTCCGAAGCCCTCGGCGACATCGATTTCGCGGCGTGGACCTTCGACTATTACGCGGGCCTCACGGACAAGATCCAGGGCGCCACGATCCCGGTCCCCGGGCCGCGCCTGAACTATACCCTCCGCGAGCCCCTCGGCGTCACGGCCCACATCGTTCCGTGGAACTTCCCCTTCCAGCTCGCGTGCCGGTCCATCGCGCCTGCCATCGCAGCCGGCAACACCGTGGTCGCGAAGCCGGCCTCGTGGACGAGCCTCTCCCTTCTCGAACTCGGAAAGATCTTCGAGGCGGCCGGCGCCCCCAAGGGCCTGTTCAACGTCATCACCGGGGAAGGCCGCAAGGTCGGGAACGCCCTCGCCACCCACAAACACGTGGAGCATGTGGTCCTGACGGGCAGCGTGGAGACCGGCAAGGCCGTCATGAAGGCGGCAGCGGACCAGGTGACCCCTGTCACCCTGGAACTCGGTGGGAAGAGCCCGAACGTGGTGTTCCCGGACGCGAACCTCGACCGCGCCGTGAAGGGCGTCTATTATGGCATCTTCATGAACGCGGGCCAGATGTGCTGGGCCGGGAGCCGCCTCGTCGTCCACGACAGCATCCACGACGAATTCGTCCAGAAGCTCACGAAGATGGCGGAAGGCGCGACCCTCGGGAACGGCCTCGACCGCGAGACGAAGATGGGCGCCATCACCCACGTCGACCACATGGCGAAGGTCCTCGACTACATCGAGACCGGCAAGAACGAAGCGACCCTCGTCACCGGAGGCGAACGCGGCACCGCAGGCGACCTTGCCAAGGGCGCCTTTGTCAAGCCCACGATCTTCACCGATGTGGGCGTGGATTCGACCATCGCCCGCGAAGAGATCTTCGGCCCTGTCCTTGCCGTGCAGAAGTTCTCGACCGACGAGGAAGCCCTCGAGATCGCGAACGCGACGGAATTCGGCCTGTACTCGGGCGTCTGGACGTCGAACCTGCAGCGCGCACACCGCATGGCTGCCGGCATCCACGCGGGCGCGGTCGCAGTG
>JBFILE010000198.1:0-7274 GCA_041599855.1 Thermoplasmatota archaeon | reverse complement strand
TGGGCGACGCGGTCGATGGCGGCATCGGCGGCATCGTTCGCCGCATTCCCGGCTGCTGCGATGGCGGCGGCGGCAAGCGCGGCCGCAGCCACCGGACTCCAGGGGGCACCGGTTCCTGCTGCCACGTACGCTGCGACGAACACCGCGGCCGCGCTCATGAGCGCGTTGACGGGTCGGAGGAGCGTGACGAGCGCCCGGGCCTTCACGCCGCGGCAACGGGCAGGTCCCTTAAATCATCACCCGGGGCGCGACCGGATCGGGAAGGTGCGGCCCGGCTCCGCCCAATCGACAGGACCATCGAACATGGCGGCGGCTGCCTTCACGGCCTCGTTGGGATCATCGATCACGCGGAGATGGGTAAGGACGAGGTGGCCGGCACCGGCCGCCTGTGCCACGGCGGCCGCGTCCTCCCATGACAGGTGATCCGCGGTGGCAAGGGCGGGGTCGCCGGGCGGGAACGTGGCTTCGCAGATGAGGAGGTCCGCGCCCTGGGCCGCTTCCTCGAGGAGTGCGCATGGCCGGCTGTCCCCGGAGTACACGAGGCGACCCGCGTCGCCTGCGCTGACGCGGAGGGCGTATGCGGCTCCCTGCGCGTGTTCCACGGGGCACGGTTGCACGCGGAGCGCCCCGAACGGGGTGACGCTCCACGGCTCGTACTCCGTGATGTCGAACATCTCGACGAACGGGTCGGGTTCCCGCGTGAACAGGTGGAACCACCGGTAGAGCAGGGTCCGGATACCGGGGGGGCCAAGGAGACGCAGCCGGCGACGCGCGCCATACCTGAGGAAGAGCGCCAAGGGATACAGGTCCTGCACGTGGTCGGCGTGGAGGTGGGTGATGACGACGGCGTCGAGGTCCTCGACGCGCCCATGGCGGGCGAGGTTCCCGAGGATGCCGTTCCCGGCGTCCAGGAGGAGACGCGTGTCCCCGTGGGCGACGAGGAATCCGCTTCCGGCGTTGCCGGGCCCGGGGAATCCGCTTGCCGCCGAACCGAGGACCGTGACGGTGAAGTCCACGGCCCCGGATCGCGATTCCTCTATTACAGGGTTGGGAGTCCGTGGGCCTCAGGGACCCGGCTACCGATCACGACACATTCAAAGGCAGGGCAGCCCCATCGTCGAACGGTTTTCCCCATGGGCTCGACCAATCGGGTGATCGCGTGCCTTGTTCTCGCCGTCGCCACCGCAATGGCAGGATGCGCAGCGAACACGGACAACGGCAACCCCGCCACGAACGAATCGGGGCAGGTTGCCAGTGAAGCGGATGCGCGACTCATCCTCCAGGAATCCGTGGAGAAGCTGAACGCGACCGACCGCCTCGCCGTGGACATCGCGTTCACGAGCGCCGGGTCCTCCGCTTCGTTCGTCCTTGCGACCGACAAGGCCACGGACACGCTGGTCATGCGGGCCGAGGAACTCCCGAGCATCCCGATGGCGGGTGTCCAGGCCGGTTCCTCCTTCACCGTGTGGTCGAAGGCCGGTCTCCTCGTGGTGTACGATGGGGCGAATGCGACCGTGCTCCCGGCGGACGGCGACTCCGCGGCCGGCGACCAGTTCAAGCCCGGCGACAACCCGCTCGGCGTCCCCGAATCCCCCTTCACCGCGCCCCTTGCCGGCGTCTTCGACACCCTGCAGGATGACGCGAACCTGACCGTGGAAAGTGTCGAGGCGACCCTGTACAAGGGAAAGAACGCCCTCCGCATCATCGTCACCCACACCGAGGACGACGGCACCCTCGCCCGCGGGAACCTCGTCGTGTACCTCGACTCGCGCCTTCCCGCCATGCTCGAAGCCGAAGAAACGAGCCCGGACGGCTCCAAGAGCCACGTCGTCGCGAAATTCCTGTACGGCGAAGAGGTCGGCCCCTTCCTCGACCCCGGCAACGGCATCGCCCGCGCGGCGACCCTTGCGACGACGAGCGAGGCCCGCAACAGCACGACGACATTCACCTTCGTCGGCACGGACGCGGCCCTTGTCGCCCTCGACGAACTCGAGATCCGCCTCGTGGAGCCGGGCTCGCCCTTCGGGTTCCCGGGCTCCGGATCGGATGACGGGAACGGCACGGATCCCGAGGAATCCTTCCGCCTGCGCTTCGTCGCATCCGACGGGAACGCGTCCGCCGAAGGAATCTCCGCGACGTTCGAGGACGTGGACGGGGACGGGTTCGTCACCCCGGGCGACCGCATCCTGGTCACGGAGTCGGGCGAAGGTGGCGGGTTCATGGGCCTCGCACTCGAACTCATGGACCTCAAGACCGGTACCAGGGTCACGCCGGCATGGGGCGCTCTCGGCGGCCTCTTCGCAGCCCTCGGTGCGGCGGCAGTCCTCGGTCGCCGGCGCTCGTAGGCGCGGTACCCGCTGCGCGTGGAACGGGCCGTGACCCCGTTCCCGCGAGGCTGCCCAGTCGGCACCGGGTCCCGAAACCGATTCCTTGATGCATCCCACGCGCGCGTTTCCCGGATTCATGGATGAAGCGTACTTCCGGAAGGCGTACGACGCGGACCCCGCGAACGCGGCCCGGCAACCGTGGCCGAAGTACATCGATTGGGTGAAGCGCTTCTACGACGGGTCCCGTTTCCCGCCCGTGAAGGGATGGACCGCCCAGATCGACGCCATCGGCAAGCGCCTCGACGCCGACGCCCGCGCCTCCCTCACCCCGCGCGTGGAGGAACTCGGCCGCATCATCGCCTCGGAATGGGCGAAGGACAATGCGGTGCGCCGCGTGTCCACGGGCGACCTCCAGGGATGGGGCCGCGACATGGAGAAGGCCGTGAAGGCGGACCCGGGCGACGGCACCATTCTCGCGCCCGCCCTCGACGCCATCGAAAAGCAGGCATCGGGTCGCGCGCCGCCGGCACGGTGACCGGACCGGAAGGCGGGTTGCCCACCATCCCCCGTTAAACATTGTGTCCGCGGGGATTCCCGGTTTGCCGAGTGCATGAGCCGCAGGACTGCACGGTAAGGGTGATGCGATCGAGTCTCCCCCGCTCCGCTTCGTCCGTGTCCCGGGATTCCCCCCGTCCCCGCCGCGGCACCACGCCCCGTATCCTGATTGCCCTCGCTGCATCCCTCATGGTTCTCGGCAGCGCGTTCGGAAGCGCCGCTGCCGCGGGCTCCGTCCTCGACAGCGCGAAGAACATGCCCGGGCCGGTCGGCCATGTCCTGTCGGATCCCCTTGCTGCCTTGGACGGCGCGTCGATCCCCGGTGACACGGCCCGCGCCCGCGTGGTCCCTGCAACGGCGCATGCGGGACAGGTCATCCTTCTCGTGCTGGAAGTGGACCCCGGACTGCCCCTGTCACCTGCCGGGCCGGGTGGCATCACCTGCACGGTCACCGGCCCTGACGGCCTTCCCACCTCCGCCTGCGTCGATGCCGGAACCCGGTTGGGTGCATCCATCTCGGACGGTTCGACCCGCACCTACTCCTTCCCCTACACCGTCCCGGCCGCGGTCGGGAGCCACCTCGTCGAGTTCGCGATTCGCGACCTCGGGGCCGCCGACCCGAGTGTCCCGCGAGCGTCGGCAGCCTTCCACGTTGACCCCGCGCCGGCCGCCGGTCCGGTGGCGGCACCAGCAAGCCTGCAGGACGGGACGCCAGCATCCATCCTGGACCCAGGCGCGAATACGGGCCAATCCTCATCCTCGGCAGGTCATGCCGAGGCATCGGATTCGGCGCCCCCGCCCGGTAGCGAAAGTCAATCCGCGAAGGCCGCAGCCGACGCCGTGCGCGTCATGCTCGTCCTTGTCGTCGCCACCGGCGTCCTCCTCTTCACCCTCGTCGCCATCCGAACCCGCACCGGAGGTGCTGCGTGATGCCCGGGAAAACACCCCAGTCCCAAATGATCCGCGCAAAGCCTGCCAGCGACCGCCTCCTTTGGACCCTCGCGTTCACCGCCATCGCATACGCCCTCGTGACCGTCCTCGTGTACGGGATCACCGGGGCCTTCGGGCCCGGGTGGTTCACGGCGAGCATCATCGTCTACGGCGCCCTGCTATCCATGACCGGCATCATCGCACGTTTCAGCGGCACGGCACGGCAACGAGCCCGCGCGCCCCTCGTGGCCACCGGCCGTCAGCTCACGTACCGGACGACCGCGGGCGGCGTCGTGCGCGTGGCCTACTCGCGCGGCGACGAACGGTCGACGAACCACTTCGCGATGACCCGCCGCGGATCCGTGCCCGTGAGCAGCATCGAAGCCACCATCGATGCGTCGGAACTCCCGGCCCCCGCCTACAGGACCCGGGACATCGAGGCCGCCTTGGACAAGCGCGCGGCGAAAGCGGCCCGCACGGTGGAGCACGGACGAACCGCACGCCACGGCCTGTCAAGCTGATGCCCGAACCGATCGACGAACGCCCTCCCCGGAATCCAACCCCCCGAACCCCGAATCAGCACCTGGAACCGTGACCCCCATGACCTCCAAGCACACCTCCCCCGAAGCCCGACCCGCGAACGAAGACTGGACGATTCCCGCCGCCCGCATCCGGCCGCGCCTCGAATCCACTCCGACGACCCTGCGCGTGAAGACGCCGGAACGACGCGCACCCACCGTCGCGGACGCCGAGACGGTCGAGGACCTCGAAGCGCAGATCGAATACTGGCGCATGCGGTGGGACGAGGAGCGTGGCCGCATCGCCAAGATATGGGTCGCATACGAGGACATGGAACTCGAACTCGAAGGCACCCATCGCGAACTCCGCGAGGCACGCCTCGAACTGGCCCGGATGAAGGCGAACGTGAAGAAGGCGTGATGGCGCAGTTCCGCGGAAAGCCCCACCACCACCACCACCACCACCACCACCACCACCCCAGGCACGACCGGCCCGGGGCCCCTGAAGGCGAAACCATCACGGACCCCGGGGTCGCCGGACCCCCGTGCAATCGGACGTTGTCGACCTCCTCACGGCCATGAGCCTCCACATGAAGGCGCGCGGGGACGCCGGTCGCGCCCGCGCCTACATGCGAGCCGCGAACGCGGTGGCACGGGCGGCCGATTTCGACACCCTCGTGGCAGAGGATCGCCTCCGGGACCTTCGCGGCATCGGCACCTCCATCGAGCGGACGATCCTGCGATTCCTCCAGAACGGCGAAGTACCGGCAGCGTTGGACTCGCACCCCGGCGAGGTGGCACGCGAGGCCATGGCGGCGTACGCGGCAGCTCCCTTCGCGGACGCCCCGGACCTCCACGCCCACACGGTGTGGAGCGACGGCACCTTGTCCGTGGACCGGATGGTCACGTATGCGGAGAGCCTCGGTGCCCCCGCCATCGGCATCAGTGACCACAGTGGGAGCCTGCGGATCGCGCGCGGCCTCGACCCGGAGAGCGTCCGCGCCCAATGGGCCGAGATCGACCGCGTGCAGGCGGAGCATCCCGGCATCCGCATCCTGAAGGGGACCGAGTGCGACATCCTCCGGGACGGGAGCCTCGACCATCCGGACGACGTGCTCGCAGGTTTCGACTACGTGATCGGCTCGCTTCATTCCCATCTGCGCCTCGATGAACGGGAACAGACCGCGCGCGTCCTCGCCGCACTCGAACACCCCAGGCTCACCATCTGGGGCCATCCGACCACGCGCGTCCCCGGGTTCCGTCCCCGGGCGAACCTGGACCTGCCGGTCCTGTTCGAGGCCGCAGCCGACCGCGGCGTCGCCCTCGAGGTGAACGGGAATGTGGGGCGTATCGACCTGGACACCGAACTTGCCGGAATGGCCCTCGCGGCCGGGTGCCGACTGTCCCTCGGAAGCGACGCCCACAGCTACCCGGAGATGCTGGCGTTCGCGGAGGCGCGCCGCATGGCCGCCGCAGCCGGCGCGACCGAAGGCGACATCGAGAACTACGCCATCGTCCCACGCGGGACGGGTGCGGAACGTGCCGGCGCCCCGCCCGGGGACGCCACAAGGATGCACTTATCGGGCGGCGGCGATCATCCGCGGCCATGAACCCGGTCGAAGTCCTCGGCGGACTTCCCGCAGCCTTGGCGCTGCTCGTCTTCGTCGTCGCCTTCGCGGAAGGCATCCCCCGGTACGGGACCCTCATGCCCGGTCAGGCGATCCTGTTCGCCATGGGCGCGGTGTCCTTCACCCGCGAGGCCGTCTTCATCCCGGTGGTGGCGGCCGCAGCCGCGGGCGCCTTTGCCGGAGACGCGGTTGCGTACTGGGGCGGCCGCACCGGGCGGGGCGCCCGATTCCTCCGCGTCGATGACGCGTACCCGCGAGCCGTCGGACACGGGTTGGCCACGCGGCCCTTCGGGACCCTGTTCATGGGACGGATCACCACCACGACCCGGGCATTCATGCCCCACCTTGCGGGGAAGAACAGGGTGACTCCGAAGGTGGCCATGGGCGCCGCCGCCGTGGCATCCGTCCTGTACGCCGCGGGAAGCACCATCGTGGGCGCCCGACTCGCCGCCATGTACGCGGCATTGTCCGGGTCGCTCGGTATTCCGGCCGCGGCAACCATCACCCTCGCCCTCCTTGCCGTCGTCACGTTCGCGACGCTGAAGCGGTTCGACCCCGGCATCCGCACGCCGGATCTTGCGTGGATCCTCGTGCCGTTCCTGGCCTTTGCGGGATTCCTCATGGTTGCGGACCTGCAGGACACACACCCAGGTGGCGCCCCGGTCGATGCCGCTGCCGCGGCGTTCATCGAGGCGCACGCGGGAGCGACCCTCGCCGCGGTGATGCCCCTCGTCAGCGACCTCGGCAGCGCCATCGTCGTGGCCCCCCTTGTCGCCCTCGCAGGCCTCATCCTTGCGCGGCGGGGCGAGGTCCGGTCCGCCGTCCTCGTGGTCGGCATCGTCATCGCATCCCAAGCGATCATCCAATCCTTGAAGGCGGCCATTGGCCGGGCGCGACCGGAACAGGCGACCGTCCTCGTCTCCGACCTGTCATTCCCGAGTGGGCACACGACCACCGCCGCCGTCCTCGCAACCCTCGTGTTCTGGCTCGCCTACCGGCATGCGGGCGGTCGCAGGCGCGCCGGAGCCGCCCTCGCCATCGCCATCCTCTGGGTCGTCGCCATGGCCGCGAGCCGCCTCGTTCTCGGCGTGCACTACTTCACGGACGTGGTCGGGGGAGCCTGCCTCGGCATCGCCATCGCCGCATTCGGTATGGCGGCACCGACCCTGTTTCCGCAGCTTACCCTGGCAGCCCTCCACGGCGTGGGCGGAGGCCCCGGTCCCGGAAGCGGCCACGCGAAACCGCAACCTTGACGGCGAAGGCACCCCCCATGTCCCCCGCCGTGGCCCTCCCCGACCCCCCGTCGCCCGACACCC
>JBFILE010000197.1:0-7292 GCA_041599855.1 Thermoplasmatota archaeon | reverse complement strand
GGCGGAGGGCGCGCGCCGCAACCGCGTTGTTCCCGACTTCGGGATGCCGGTCGAGGGGCAGGTGGTACGCAAGGAGCGAAATCTCGTTGTCGAGCAACAGTTTCAGACGGCGCTTCAGGGGCCCCCGGATAACAGGACTGTCCTTCGCGAAGAACATCCCGTGGTGGACGAGGACCGCATCCGCGTTGCGCGCGACCGCTTCCCGGAACAGGGCTTCGGACGCGGTGACGGACGTGATGACCCGGGACACCTCGTCGCGCCCCTCGACCTGCAGGCCCTTCGGTGAGTAGTCGTCGATGGCGTCCACTTCGAGGTGGGTGTCGAGGCGACGAACCAGATCATGAAGGCGCACACGTCCCGGAATCCACGCGCGCGCTTAGGTCTTCCCTTGTGAACGACACGATGGCATGCGACGGTTAGCAAACGATCGGCCCGTTTCGTTATACCCCTCCTTGGGATTGTTGGGGTCGAGGACTCGAATGGCCTTGATTCCAACCTTCGGATTCCGCCTGCTCTCGACCGCTCTAGCTGCTGCATTCCTCGGCTCGTTCCTCGTGGCGGTCGCGCCGACGGCCCAGGCCGACCCGTGCAACGGTGTCCACTGGGATGATTCGGGATACGGTCCTTCATGGACCTATTACAGGACGCACACGTGTGCCGGCTGGTCCGACACCTGCACCGGCTACGAACATGATGTCGTGTATCGCGAGTACACGCCCTACGGCCGCTACGAGCAGCACGACAACACCTGTGTCGGTGAGAGCGACAAGTGCACGGGCGCCGGGTTCACCGAGGAGCGCTCGTTCTCCCACTGGCGCTACCTCGATGGCGCGTTCGTCTACTACCAGGAGGAATCGTGCGCCGGCATCAGCGAATACTGCGCGGGCTACTGGTTCCACAACAACAAGGAATCCCGCTGCATCGGCTACTACGATGGCCCGGCGGACATCGAACTCGACGCCATCCAGGTGCTTGCCTGAGGCGCTCTCGGATGCCGCCGGTGCTGAACCGCCGGCGGCATCCGTGCCCGGCTCCCCTGCGCCTCCACGGTTCCCGGGTGAAGGGGAGGTGACCGCGCACGTCCCGTCGTCCGCGTCCCCGCGCCCGCCATCCGCGGATGCCCGCGCCGGGGCCACAAGTTGCCAATGCCGGCATGGGGAAGCGCGGCACCCGGGTCGGTGCACGATCGCGTCGGGAACCCCGGAATCCGGGTCGGAAAACGATCGGCTACGCTGGTTATGTCATTCTCCCGGATTGTGAGGGTTGAGGACTCGAAATGACCTCCACTCGAAACCCTGGATTCCGTCTGCTCTCGACCGCCCTTGCCGCCGTGTTCCTCGGCTCGTTCCTCGTGGCCGTCGCACCGACCGCCCAAGCCGACCCGTGCAACGGCGCCCATTGGGATGATTCCGGCTACGGTCCCTCGTGGTCGTACTACCGGACGCACACGTGTGTCGGCTGGTCCGACACCTGCACCGGCTACGAGCATGACGTCGTGTACCGCGAGTACTCTCCCTACGGCCGCTACGAGCAGCACGACAACACCTGCGTCGGTGTGAGCGACAACTGTACGGGCGCCGGCTTCACCGAGGAGCGCTCATACACGGCATGGCGCTACTTCGATGGCGGCTTCGTGTACTACCAGGAGGAATCCTGCGCCGGCATCAGCGAATACTGCACGGGCTACTGGTTCCACAACGACTTCGACTCCCGCTGCATCGGCTACTACGATGGCCCGGCGGACATCGAACTCGACGCCATCCAGGTCCTTGCCTGAAACGACTCGACAGGCCTTGCCGGTGCTTGGGGCGCCGGCGATGCCGATCCCGTGCCTCCGTCCGCATCCGTGATTCTTGGGGAATCCGGATGCGAACGGAGCGTTCCTTTTCCTCCCTGGTTTCCGTCCATCGTTCGTCCCCTCGATTCCCCCTTGCGCATGGGCCCGGACGCTGCCGCATCCCTTTCCCCTGGGAGCCCTCCCTCAACCTTCCCCTGCATGCGGTGCCGCGCGATCCCGGCGCCCGCTCATTCCTCCCGGAACTTGTTCACGCAGCAAGCGGTCCGCGCGCGGCGCGGATCACCGCGGAGGGCCCGGTTCATGACGCGCGACAGATATCGTCCGAACGAAGCGCCGTGGCATCCGGACCCCGCGCACACCGCACCCGGAAAACGATCGGCTACGCTGGTTATGCCATTCTCCCGGATTGTGAGGGTTGAGGACTCGAAATGACCTCGACTCGAAACCCTGCATCTCGCCTGCTCACGACCGCCACCCTGGCCGCACTCGTCGGCACCCTGTTCGTGGGCGCGGCCCCCACCGCTGCCGCGGACCCGTGCAACGGTGTCCACTGGGACGACTCGTCCTCCCATCTCTGTGTCGGCGAATCCGACAACTGCACCGGCTACGAATACGACTCCGAGAACACGTGGTCCAGCCGCTACGAGTACACGCGTGTCGAGGACTACAACTGTACCGGCTTCCACGATGACTGCACCGGCTCCGGCAGCACCCACTACGAAGAGCACTGGGTGTACACGCCGAAGTACTGGTACTACTACGACTACTCCAGCGAAAGTTGCGCGGGCGTCAGCGACGACTGCGCGGGATACTGGTTCCGCGATGACAACGGGACCCAGTGCATCGGCTACTACGATGGGCCCGCGGACTGGATCCAGCTCCTTGCGTGAACCCATGCAGGTGAGGGATCCGGTGCTTGGGGCACCGGAACCCAACGCCGCGTGCTGCATGCAATGATGGCCGAGGTGCTTGGGGCGCCACGGTCATCCCGGGGCGGGCACCTCCCCGCCCCGACCTCCCTTTCAGTGGCCGGCCCCGATTTTTGCCCCGGGTCCGGCGAGCCTCCCTCTCAAGGGCCGGGCCCGGTTGCAGCCCCGGGTCCGGCGAGCCTCCCTTTTCCCGCATGCGGGACGTCCAACGCACGAACCTGACCGTCCATGTCCGCGTGTGCCGATCCTCCCGCGCGAAAACCTATTGCCCCGTCCCGGCCGTGCCCACCCCTGATGGGTGCAGCGCGCGCACAACTGTTCTTCGACGGGTCCGCGGACCCGAATCCCGGCGCCATCGGTGCCGGAGCCTTCCTTCGCCTGCCGGATGGCGCTACCGATGAGATCGCGGCCCCGTTCGACTACAAGGGAACCTGCAATGTTGCCGAGTACTACGGCCTCATCAAGGGGCTCGCGAGAGCCTGGGATCTGGGCATCCGCGACATCGAGGTCTTCGGGGACAGCCAACTCGTGGTGAACCAGTGCCGCGGGGAATGGCGGGTGACGAAGCCCCACCTCGCGCCCCTCCACAAGGAGGCGAACCGCCTTGCGAGCCGCTTCGCATCGTGCGACATCCGGTGGATCCGGCGCGACCGGAACGAGGACGCGGATCGCCTTTCCAAGGAAGGGATGCGTGCCTCGAAGCGACGCGGCGCGTTGAAGCCGTACGGGGAATGGAAGAAGTACGCGCTCGCCGGTACCGTGCCGTGACCGTCGATCCCGCCCGATGCGGTCCTTGAAGCGGTCGCCTTCCGCGAGCCCGGGGGCCACCGCATCCGCACATCGCGGCCGCACGTCCGGCCGGCGTTCGCGCGCCCGCACGTCACGGCGGCATGCCCGCCCGGCGCCGGACACCCGCACATCAGGGAGCCACGTCCGCTCGGCACTCGCGCGCCCTGCCGGCGCCGGGACACTCCCAGAACGGGGCCGTCCGCCCGCCCGCCCGCGCATCGCGTCGGCGCCAGCCTTGGCCGATGACGGGAATGGAGGGGAAAAAGGGCGCGCGCCCAGCGCCCATCGGGGCCGGTGCGCGCCGGCGGGGCCTCGAACGGCCCCATGCGTTCAGCGTGGAGATGCCTACTTGCCGGTGTTCTGCCAGATGCCCGTCGCGATGCCCGCGGGGGTGACGGCCACGACCATGAATCCCATGCCGGGGACTTCCGTCTTCGGCATGACGACCTTCGCGCCGGCCTTCGTGATGCGGTTCGTCTCGGCATCGATGTCGTCAACGAGGATGTACGAGAGGACCCCGGGCTGTTCGCCTTCCATGGGGGTGCGGATGCCGCCGGTGCTGCCGTTGGGGGTCTCGAACATCACGTAGTTGTTCATCTCGGGGCCCATCACGTTCATCTTCCACCCGAACGAATTCTGGTAGAAGTCCTTGGCCGCGTCCACGTTCTTCGTGATGATCTCGGTGTGGCAGATGTCGCCTTGGGTCATGTCGATCATGGTGATCAGGTCTCCTTGCGCCGCAACGGCGCACGCAGCCGATATCCTATGGATACTATTTGACAGGGTAGGGGAATCAAGGGATAGTGCCCCTGGAATCACCCCGCGTCATGCCCACCATTCCGTTTGAAATGTGTCCGATCAAGGCGAGTCTCGGCGTCCTCGGCAGGAAGTGGTCCCTGATCCTGCTCCGCGACCTCGCGTTCGTCGGCATCGACCGGTTCAGCGGCTTCATCGACAACAATCCCGGATTGACGCCGCGCGTCCTCTCCCGCCGGCTGCAGGAGCTTCGCGAGGAAGGCATCGTCACCCGCATCGTGGACCCGGACGATGACCGATCGGTCACGTACGAACTCTCGGAACGGGGACGGGACGCGGTGCCGATCCTGACGGCGTTCATCGCGTACGGGATCCGGCATCACGCCGGGGAGGTGTTCGCGGACGCGCAACCGCGGGACCTGCCGGAAGTGTTCCCGATGCTCGCGCCCCGGGCGTGACTCGCCCCTCTCGCTGAAGTCGGTCGGTCGGTGGATCGGTCGGCCCCCGGCGATCTCACCGATTCCGCGGCGCTATCCGGTGAACCGCGCCGCCGTGGTCCACCACAAGCAGCTCGCCGTTGGCGTCCTCCCCGAAGCTGGACACGCGGAACCCGCTTTTCCCCAGCACGGCGCGGGTCCAGCCGTCGCCTCCGGGCGCGTCCGGCCGCAGGCCCCAGATGGTGCCGGAGCAGTAGTCTGCGAACACGTACGTCCCCTGGAGCGCGGGCAGATCCCGGCCCCGGTACACATGGCCGCCGGTCACGCTGCAATGGCCGCCACCCTCGTCCGAATGGGCGTACTCCGTGACCGGGCCGGTGGCAGTCGTCACCGCCTCGCCGGACCGGTATCGCTTCGTTCCTTCCCACACGTTCCACCCGTAGTTCACCCCGCCCGGGCCGCCGGCAGGCTCGCGGCTGATCTCCTCCCGGTCCCCTTGTCCCACGTCCCCGATCCAGAGGTCACCCGTGCCCCGGTCGAAGGAGAACCGCCACGGATTCCGGAGGCCGAACGCCCAGATCTCGTCCCGCCACGCGGAGCCGACGAACGGGTTGGATTCCGGGATGCGGTAGGCCGCCGTCCGGTCATCCACGTCCACGCGCAGGATGCTGCCGAGGAGCGTGGCACGATTCTGCCCGTGGCCGAGCGGGTCCCCGGCGGCCCCCCCATCGCCGAGGCCGATGTACAGGAAGCCGTCGGGGCCGAATGCGATGTGGCCCCCGTTGTGATTCGCGTACGGTTGGGCCACGGCGAGGATCTCGCGCGCGCTGTCCATGGCGACCCGGTCCGCATCGGACGGGTCCACCGTGTACTCCACGACCCGCGTGTCCCCTTCGGTATCGGAATAGCTCGCGAATACGCGCCCGTTCTCCCGGAATGCGGGATGGAACGCGAACCCGAGGAGGCCGCGCTCGCCGCCGGTCGCGATGCGGTTCGACACATCGAGGAACGGGGTCGCAACGACGCTTCCGTCCCGCACCATGCGCACCGACCCCGTCTGCTCCACGACGAAGAGGCGGCCGGCATCATCCCCGGCCGCCAAGGCGAGAAGCGGGGAATCGAAGCCGTCCGCCACAGGCACGAGGTCGAACGGCGCGCTGGAGAGATCCCGTGCCACGGGCGGGGGATTCCCGAAGCAGCCGCTGAGGGGAAGGAGAATCAAAAGAAGAACGAGGCCGAGGGGCATCGAACGGACGCGCATGGGTCCGCACGGGTGCCCCCCGGCTTAGGGATTGCCGCTCACATGCCTTGGCGGCGACGGCCCACCATGGCCACGGCCGCGAAGGCTGCCAGGAGGGTCACGATGGCTCCCGGTGCCGGCGTGCCCTTCCCGCCCGCATCCTTCGTGCCATCGTTGCCGGTGCCGGCATCGTCCGAGGCGCCGTCCGTGGACCCATCCGTCGTGCCATCGGTGGAGCCGTCCGTCGTACCCGAGCCATCTGCATCCGTCGCCGGCTCCGCCGGCGCGGCGGCCCGCTGACCGATGCCGAGGTCGTGGACGCTGAAGTGGGGCACGCCCACGGCCACCCGGATCGCGGTCGCGTTCGCGGTCACGAAGAACCGGCCCGCGCCCGTCTCCGGGTCCATGACCTCATCGAGGCTCGCGGCCTCCACCAGGGCTTCCCCGTCCAGGGTGATCTCAAGGCGGCTGAGGGGCACCGTGAGGCTTGCGCGGCTCAAGGTGATGACGACGGCCTTGCCATCGCCGTGGTCGCTGCCCACCGTGAGGGCGACGCGGTCGTTCCTCACTTCCTTCACCTCGATCTTCACCCCGGAATAATCCACGAAATCGTGGATCGCGGAGGATTCGTTCGCGTTGGACGCGGCAACAAGGGTCATCTCGGCACCCATGTGGCCCTTGGCGATGCCCTTGGCAATCGAGAGACGCGTGTCCGCTTCGATCCCTGTTTTCGGGAGGGCCATGAACACCATGGGGCGCTTCGGGTCCACCTGCATCGTCATGGATCGGTTCCCGTGGCGGACATCGCCACCGACGAAGACGCCGCGCTCGCCGTTGCGTTCCATGATCACGACACCATCCTCCTCCGTGATGGTCGTGTCCTCCGAGAGGTCCACGGTCACGTTGAAGCCGCGGTCGTGGGCCCGGTACGCGAGGATGCCGGCGCCGTTGTCGTGGGATTCCACGCTGCCCTTGCGGCCACCCGCGAACACCGTGGTGCCCGTGGCCGTGCTCACCGTGTCCTCGTCATCCAGATCCGCCTCGGCGGAATCGAAGAACGCCACCTTGCCGACCTTGTAGTCGGAGACCCGCAGCCGCGAGCCGTTCAGGTCCATCTCGATGAAGCCGCCGGCCGCGGACTCGCCGTCGAAGATGGGGGTCTGGAAGAGGCCGAAACGCGCCGCTCCGGCGACGAGTTTCGCCCGATCAATCTCATTCGTGGACGCCCACTTGGACGCCATCTCGGCGACATCGCGGGCCACGTGGTCCGGCATGCGTTCCTTCAGGTGTTCCTCCCATGCCACGATGGCATTCGCTTCGAAGAGGACGGGAGCGAAGCGGGC
>JBFILE010000196.1:0-7390 GCA_041599855.1 Thermoplasmatota archaeon | reverse complement strand
GGCACGTGGTCGATGCGGACGGTGCCCGTGTCGCCCCGGATGTCGGCGCCTGCGAGGCCCCAGTCGACCGCCACGTGGGAGGCGTCGCGGACGGTCAGGGTGGTGCCCCGGGTCCCAAAGCCGAGCCACGCGCTTCCCCACCGGGCATCGCCGAGGCGCAGGGTGGCGGTGAGGGGGTCGTCCGCGTCAACGGTGAGGCCGCTCGCGGACGTGCGGATCGTCAGGTTCGCCGGCATGCCGGGGAGGGAGAGGGCGCCCCCGGCGCCGAGGCCGAGCGCGTCGCCGTCGCCGCCCGCCTCCACGGACATGCCGGGCGCCGAGGCCTCATAGGACAGGATGTCGCTGCCCCCAAGGCGCAGCGCGAAACTGGCCGGGACGTGGCGCAATTCGACGAGGCTTTCGCGGCCCAGGGCATCGGTCAGGGTCGCGGCAACGCGGGGCATTCCGGCCGGCGTTTCGGCACGCAGGGT
Source organism: Thermoplasmatota archaeon (assembly GCA_041599855.1). Lineage (GTDB taxonomy): Archaea > Thermoplasmatota > SW-10-69-26 > JACQPN01 > JAJPHT01 > JBFILE01. The sequence goes on along the minus strand of JBFILE010000196.1, from coordinate 6,920 downwards.
TGTGCGGTCGCCGTCCGTGGACACCGCAAGGGAGACCCGCTCGGGCACCGGCAGCGTGAGGCGCATGGCGCGCCCGTCGGTCCGGGTCGAAATGATGAGGGGTGCGGGTGTGGCGTCCGCGTACTCGACGCGGAGTCCGGTCTGCCAGTCGGCGTCGAGGGAGCGCGGCGCGCCCGCAAGGCGCAGGCGGAGTGCCATGGCGTCACCTGCCGTCGCGAACGCGGCGTGGTTGCCGCTCTCCGCGGCGGGAAGTCCCACGGCTGACCCATCCCCGCGAAGGAAATCCACGCGGACATCGGTGGGCGCATCGACCGCGTACGAGAGGTGGCTGGCGTTGGTCCGGACCCACCCGTTCCGGGGGGCCGGAGAGACACCGATCTCCATCTGGAACCCGTCGCGGAGGATGGATAGCGCGGTGCCGGGGACCGGTTCGCTCGCGGACCACTCGACCCGCGTGGCGGCGCCGGTGGTCACGCGGACGGCGACCGCGTCCGGCCATCGTGCGGCGTCCATCGCGAAGGTGGCTGGCGGTTTCGCCGGACCCGGCCGCGGCGGCGCGGGTTCGTTCGCGAGGATCAGGTCGAGCACCTGCGGGATTTCGAGATCGAAGGAGGCGGCCGGCGCCGGCTCGCTGCGGAATGCCCAGCCTCCGGCCCGCACCGGAGGCGGATTCCGGCCGAAGGAGCCCGCGAGGTGGGTCCGCTCCGACACTTCGGCATGGACGTCGGAACCGTTCCCCGTAAGCCTCGCGCGGACCTTGATTCCGGCGGGCAGCTTGGCGAGTCGGGCATCGACGGGCAGGTCACCGTCCACGAGAACCACGAAGGGCCCGGGGCCCGTGGTTGTCCGGTTCATGTCGAGGGCGAACGCGGTCGCGTTCCACGAGACGGCGGCGCGGGCGAGTCCGGGGACCGTGACGCGGGTGCACGGCCCGGTCGTGTTCACGACGACCCCCGATCCGGTGGGCCCTCCTTCGCCGCCGCGGCCGCCGGTTCTCGTACTGCAGGAAGCGTCGAGGCGGCCGATGGTTGCCACCACGTGGTCCACGCCAGGTCCCGCATCCACTTGCACGGACCCCTCGCCGGGACCGGCATTCCACGCGGCGGAAACGGACCGCGGGACCCCGGAAGCCTCCACGTGGACGCCGGTCCCGTTCGCTCCGATGAGCACATGGGCACGGTCGATCGGGGTCGCGCCGCGGACCGTCAAGGTGGAGGGAGCGTCGTCGCCGAGGCTGACGGCGACGGAGGCGGTCGTCGGCACGGGCGCCAACCCGAGGGCGAACCGCGCCCCATCGACACCGGTCACGTCCACGTCGAGGCTGGTTGCGGCCGCGCGGGCGTTCCATCGGGCGCCCCACGGCCCCCATCGCAGGGACACGGCGCCCGGCAGCTCGCGTGCGCTGGCCGTCACCACGCCGGTCCCGGTGGATGCGCTCACCGTGATGTTCGCCACCCGGTCGGCCTCCCACACGAAGCCTCCCTGGTTGGGGTCCAGCGACAGGTCCACGCGGGCGCGCTCCGGCACGGGACTCAGGACCACGCGCGCCGTCTCCGCCAGGCCGCGTCCGCCGAAGACCTCGATGAGCGCCGGCGGCGACGTGGTGATGGCATCGAGGAGGAGGCCCCCGTCGCGGGGTTCGAGGACGAGGGTCATGTGCGCCGGGGCCTGGGCGGCGGCGAAGCCCACGTAGGCGCCGCCGTGATTCGTGCCCGACTGGACGACGATGTCCAGCGGCGTTCCGGGTTGGCGGACGGCGATGATGACGGTGAGGCCGCCGCCGAGGGGTCGGGGCTGGACCGTGACGATGACGTCCTCGGAAATGGGAACGCCGCCCACGGGCAGCCGCGGCACCCCGGCCGGGGCGGCGGGCGCGGCGGGCGAGCCCGGCGTTCCGGCCAGCGGAGCGTTCCCGAAGCTCACGCCGGACGGCACGAGTGGCTGCAGGTTCACGGAACGCGTGACGCCGCCGGAGCGGGCGGTGAATGAGAAGGCATCGCCTGCCGGCGCCTGGCCCACGATGGCCGGGGGTGTCGGTGCGACCGGGGCGGGCGGCGGCGGGAGGGACACGGGTTCCGGCGACGGGGCGAGGGTCCGGTACCCGGTCTCGAACCCGGTGGCATCCATGTGGTCCGTGTTGCTGCCTTCGAGGACCGCGCTTCCGGCGGCGGGGAGGAGGATGATGGCGAGGACGCCGAGAAGGATGGCAGGTGAACGAAGCGGTCCCCCCGGGCGCATGCACCCGGTTTCGGGCGCCCGGGCGGGATGAGGGAGCCGGTTCCGGACCCGGTGCCGCGGGCCAAAGGGCCGGTTGGCCATTTGATGCGCACGACGGTTGTCGGTCGGTCGGTCGGTCGCCCCTTTGGTCACGGGCGCGCGCCCCGCCGAGCCCAAACGTGGCTGAGACCCGGCGGTCGCCCGCGCCTCGGCGGCCGCCCGCGCGCCGGCGCCGGGCCGGATTCCATGTGCCGCACTCGCATCCGAATGGCTCCGAAGAATGCATGTCTCATGACATGCCTTCCGCGATGCATGGGGATGTCGCGGCGGGCCCCCGCGGTCGGTTCGATCCCGACGGCCCCTCCACATGATCCGGGCACGACCGATCCGGCATGGGGGGCCGGGCCGCGACCGTCTGTACCTCGGATTCCACGCGCGTCCGCGTCATTGGGTGGTTCACCGCAGGTTATCGGTGAGGACCGTGCCATGGTCGAGTCCCGCGCGTTCGCCGCGTCGGGCGCTTCGTGCATGAACCTTGAAGACCGGTCGGGCACCTGGGGGGCCCATGCGAGCCCTGCTCCTGCCCGCCCTCGCGATCCTCCTCGCCGGGTGCGTCGCAACACCCGACGACCTGATCCCCGCCGGTGACGACCCCGCCGCCGATGCCGCCGCAGATGCGTGGGCCGCCCTTGCCTCAACCTTCGCGGACCTCCCGTGCGACGTGTCCGTGGGCGCGGGCACGAGCGCGAACCTCGCGCCGGTTGCCGCCTCCCGGCTCGACATGAACGGGGAAGCGAACCACGGGGAACTGGACCGGTGGACCTCGGACGACGGCGTCACGACCTACGTCATCATCGCGCGCTATTCCGTCGGGGGCTTCGACATCGCGGACATCACGGACCCCGCGAACCCGGTGCAGCTGGCGTCATGGGATCCGGAGGAATCCGACCGCGCCCTCGACGTGAAGTTCGCGCCGGGCGGCGCCACCGTGGTCGTTGGCGGCGACAAGGCCATCAGTCTCGTGGACATCCGGGACCCGGCCGCGCCCGTCCTCGAAGGCCGCTACTCCCTCGCAAAGCCGCAGGCGCACATGATCACGACCTTCGCCGTGGACAACGCCTCGTACGTGGCAGCGCCCAAGGCCGAGGGCCACGACCTCGCCATCTACCGGATGAATGGTGACCCCGGCGCGCGGTCCCTCGAACTCGTGTCCCACCCGCAGCTCACCCTCCTCGGCGAAGCCACGGGGCAGGACCTCCTGCGAAGCCACGACGCCTGGTTCACGGTGGACGACATCCTCGGGAAGCCGCTGCTGTGGGTCGCGAACGTGTGGGATGGCGTCATCGCCCTCGACGTTTCGGACCCCACGTCGCCGACCGTGATCGCCCGCATCCCGAACCTCGATCCGTACCAGGGGTACACGCACACGGTGCAGACGACCATGGTGGACGGGCGCCGACTCGTCGTCGCCGTGAACGAGGTGGGAGCAAACGGCATGCGCGTCTGGGACGCCACGGACCTGGACAACCCGGTCCTCATCGCCACGTGGCACATCCCGGCGGTCGCGAAGCCCCAGCACAACCTGCAGCTCGTGGGAACGTACGCCTTCGTCGCACACTACGATGAGGGGACGTTCGTGTTCGACCTCGACGGGCTCCCGACGGGTACCGTGCCGGCGCGGCTCGCACCCGTGGCCCATCTCGCGGCGCCGCCGGCGGGTGCCGGCGCGGGAACGGGAGGACTCTTCGATGGGACCTGGGATGTTGTGGTCCACCGCGGGCTCATCCTGACGTCGGAGATTTCCCATGGGCTCCGCGTGCATGCCTTCGGGTGCATGGACATGGGGTCCGCCATGCAGTCGAGCCAGGGCTGAAACGATGGCGGTCGCGGGCGGTGCTGGCCGACCGAGGGCCCATCCTGTTGCAGGCTTGATGGCTCACGGGTGCGGCGCGTCCCCGCCGCCATGCGGCAGCATGTCGCCTATCGCGGCCGGCCGTCGTCCGCCCGCCCCGGCACCTTGAACGCTGCCCGCGCCCGCTCCACGTCCTCCCGGATCACGCACCCTTCCACGTGATCGTTCACCAACCCCATGGCCTGCATGAATGCGTAGACCGTGGTGGGGCCGACGAACGTCCACCCGAGCTTCTTCAGGTCCTTCGCAAGGGCGATGGATTCCGCGGACGTGGAACCCGCCTGCGGCCTGCCTCGCACCTCCGGATCCGCTTCGTACCGCCAGATGAACGCGGCAAGCGACCCTTTCCGCTCCACGAGTTCCTGCGCCCGCTTCGCATTGTTGATGACGGCGTTGATCTTGCCCCCGTGGCGGACGATGCCCGCGTCATCCAGCAGGCGCGCCACGTCCTCCGGACCGAAGCGCGCAACCTCGTTGACGTCGAAGCCCCGGAACGCCTCGCGGAATGCTTCGCGCTTCACGAGGATCGTTCGCCAGCTCAACCCGGACTGGAATCCTTCGAGCGCGAGCTTCTCGAACAGGCGCGTGTCGTCCGCCACGGGGAATCCCCACTCCGTGTCGTGGTAGTGGAGGAATTCGGGCGCGGCGTGCGACCACGGGCACCGGGGCTTGCCATCGGGGCCGGGTAGGGGGGTGGGGACCGGGGGCATGGATGAGCGGGGAGCGCGCCGTCTCGACTTCAAGCGATCGGACCAAGGCGCGCCGTCATCGCGGGTACTTCGCGGGACGCTGCCGCAACGTGGAACAGCGGCCGGAGAGTCACGACTCCGGACCCCGGAAAACAGGTAGCTGCAGACGCCTGGAAATGCGACCGGGAGCCGCATGATCCAGGATCGATCTCCCCGCTGAGGTGGGTCACCGGCGAGCGCGCCGCAGCGCGAGCACGGGGGCGCCCCGGCTCCCGCCGGGATGCCTCGTCGCCGCGTCATTCCCTGCTTACCCGTCCCGGGGCCGGACCACCGCGGAGCGCGAGGCGCCCACCGTCTTCGCGGCCTCTCCCGCGGCTTCACCGGCCCCTTGTGCCGTGAGAGCTACTGCGAGCAGCATCGTGACCGAGAACAGCGTGATGATCGGAATCTTGACCCTCGAGCGTGGTGCAGTTTCCATGGGTCGTGCCCCCCTTTGGCCTGCATTCGCGGCGCGACCCGTGGCCTTGCATGCCCGCCCGGAGACGCACGCGTACTACACAGTTCTGAGGAATGGCTTTACTACTTGCTCGGCCGGCGAATGGATAACCCGTGGGGATGAACAGGAATCGGTTCGCAATGGCCATCGGGAATGCAGGGGAAGCTTGTTGCCGAAGCCTGCAAGACGTCCTCCAAGCAAACGGGCCGGCGGGTCCGGGAATGCCGTGGGCATCGGGGCCATGGGATCGGCGGGGCGCGTGGGCAATCGTGTCGGATGCGCGCCGTCGATCATGGACAGGGCAGAACACCGCATCGTCCACGCGAGGTCATGATGGTGCTTGGAGTGGGGCGCGGCGAAGGCCGTTGTGCCGCCGAGCCCGGCGGCGGGGGCCCCCGCCACATTCCCGTTCCCCGCGCGCTCAGGGAAGGAGCGCGACGATTGCCCGCAAGGCGTCGTCAACACAGATCCCTTCGGCGCACGGTTGCGGCACCACGGCTTCGGCGTCGTCCGGAATGCCATCATTGTCATCGTCCGGGTCCGCGTTGTCGCCCATGCCATCGCCATCCGAATCCGTGGTCTCGTTCGGGTCCTGGGGGAACGCGTCGCCGTTGTCGCCCGTGCCATCGCCATCCGAATCCGTGGTCTCGTTCGCGTCGTGGGGGAACGCGTCGCGGCTGTCGACGACGCGATCGCCATCCGAATCCAGGTGCTTCCAGGCGCGGATCGCGTCGATCTTGAAGGCCCCGCTGCGCCACGTGGGATTCAACGTCCCGCCGTCCGCGAAGTCTTCCGGCGTCAGGTCGTTCACGAGTGTCTCATCCACGACCCGTGCGCCGGACGGATCCGTGATCGTTGCCGTGGTGGCGCCGGGCTGGATGTCGAGACGCACCCGATACTCGACAGTATGGTCCAGGTCCACAGCCATGGTGTACGCAGATGATCCGCGGGCATCGAGATGCACGTAGTTGCCAGCCTCGAAGACCCCGATCTTGGAAAGGATGTCACCGTCCGCATCGAGCCATTGGAACCACATGTGGGGGTTCCGTCCCCTGTGGTTCATGAATTCGGTCTCGAGGACGATGCCCGCCATCTCGCCCGCGATCGGACGGTTCGGCCGGAACTCGCAAGTGCCCGTGGTCACGTGGACCGCGCCGCTCGCCACATACCATGACGTGGACCCACATGACCGGAGATCGTACTCCCCGGCGGACAGGGTGTCCGATTCGAAATCGTCGTCGAACACGACCGATGTCCCGTCGGGCCCGGCGGCCATGGACACGCCGCCGGCCAGCATGAGCGCGATAATACTGAGCGTAACGGATCGTTGATGGATGAACTGCAAAAAGCCAACCTCGTGCCGACGGGTCCGATAGCCACGTAAAGCACCTTCCCCGTCCCGCCGCGTGAATCCGGGACGATTCCACGGCCCGGGCTGGGATGCCGGGTTCGGTTGAGCGGACATGTCGGGTGGGTGTGTGCACGGGCCTCCAACCGGGGGGATCGGGCCGCGGCGGTTCGCCGGTGTGAATCGGGCTCAACGCGCGAATCGCGCGCCCCTTCCCCCTTCTTCGTGCCTACCGCTGAAATCCAGGGTCCCGACATT
>JBFILE010000195.1:0-7395 GCA_041599855.1 Thermoplasmatota archaeon | reverse complement strand
GGCCTCCTTTCCCGTGGCATCGCCGGCGGGGATCGCGTCGCCATCCTCGCCGACACAAGTGTCGAATGGGCCCTCTCCGACCTGGTGATCCTGAGCGCCGGCGCCGTGACGACCACGATATACCCCACGGTCACCGCGGACCAGCTTGCCTTCCATCTGCAGGATTCCGGGACACGCATCCTGATCGTGGACACGGATGAGCAGCTTGAAAAATACGCGCAGATCCACGAGCAATGCCCCGGCGTGGAGGCGGTTGTTCCCGTGTCGGATTCGGCACGGATCCCGGAAGTGATCAGCAAGGTCGCGATCCCGTGGGCGGCGCTCATGCTGGAAGGCGATGCCTGGGCCCGCGCCAACACCGGGGAACTCGATGCGCGCACGGCCGCCATCGACCCGGACGCGGTTGCAAGCATCGTCTACACGAGTGGAACCACCGGAAACCCGAAGGGGGCGATGCTGTCGCACCGCAACTTCATGTCCGCCGCGGAAGCGGCGCTCGAACACGTGAACGTCCGGGAACCCATCGAGTCGCTCGCATTCCTTCCGCTCGCCCACTGCTATCAACGCACCGTATTCTTCGCGACCTTGTACGTGGGCGGGACCATCCTCGTCACCACCCCGACCACGCTCACGAGGGACCTGCCCCTCCTCCAACCCGAGGTCATGGGCGGCGTCCCCCGCCTCTACGAACGGATCCATGAAGGCATCTTCCGGGCCGTGGACAGTGGCCCTGCGGCCCGCAGGCGCGCGTTCCACTGGGCGGCGCGCATCGCGACCGCGTATGGCAAGGCAACCGCGAACGGGGGAGTGGCCCCACCCCTCCTCGTCATGCGCCACCGCCTCGCGGACCGCCTCGTCCTCTCGAAGCTCCGGGCCAAGCTCGGCGCCACGCGCCTCCGCTTCGTCATCACCGGGTCCGCCTCCATCCGGCCGGAACTCCTGCACTTCTTCCGGGGAATCGGATTCCCCATCATCGAAGCCTACGGCCTCACGGAAACCTCGGCACCATCCAACGCGAACCTGCCCCGCTTGTACAAGCCCGGCACCGTCGGCCCCCCCATCCCGGGCATGGAGCAGAAGCTCGCGGAGGACGGCGAGATCCTCATGAAGGGCCCGAACGTGTTCCTCGGCTACTTCAACCGGGAGGACGAGACGCGCGCGGCGTTCACGGAGGACGGCTGGTTCCGCTCCGGCGACATCGGCGCCTTCGATGAGGACGGGTTCCTCCGCATCGTGGACCGCAAGAAGGAGATCCTCGTACTGAGCACCGGCAAGAACGTCGCACCGGTGGCCGTTGAGGAGTGCCTGAAGACGAGCCCCTTCATTGCCGACGTCCTCGCCGTGGGAACCGATCGCAAGTATGTGGCCGCCCTCGTGCAACCGGACTACGGGCGCCTGATCGCCTGGGCCGAACGCGAAGGCATCCCCGTGGACCGGTCCCACGTCATCGAAGCCCTGGACCCGACCGGCCAGCGGGTGGTCCACGGCGCAGGCCCGGACCTCCTGGCCCACCCTCGGGTCATCGAACTCCTGGACCGCGAGGTCCGGGCGGCGAACGGGGCACTCGCGCGGCAGGAGCAGGTGAAGGCATTCCGGATCGTCCCCCACGCATTCACGGCAACCCGCGACGAGCTGACGCCCACATACAAGAAAAAGCGCCGGGTGATCGAGGAACGGTATGCCGATCTGGTGGCCGAGTTGTACGGGGCCGGCCGTTCGCCCCCACGGGAGTGACGCCCCCTCCCGCCCCCGGGAGCCCGTCCACGACCCCCTGCGAGGCGGCACGCCCGCCATGATCCGACGCCGCACGCGCCGGGCGGGACGGCGCCATCCCGCTGCCATCCGTGCGTCGCCACCGTTTCCGATCCGGCCCCGCTTCATCTTCACCGTGACGACGCGCCAATCGCTGCCAGGTCGGGTGATAACCCCTTTCTGCGCCACAAACAGGGCGGTGAATATATAGGTCCCGACAGGTGTGAGCGGGTCATGACTCGCATCGTTTCGGGTGGGGCACTCAACCTTCCCGAAGACACGCTCGCCAGTGTTTTCTCCCGAACGGTGAAGGCCCACGGCAACCGTGCGGCATTCCGGACGCGACGGAACGGTGGCACGGAATTCGAGGACATCCCGTACACGGAAGCCGGCAAACTCGTGGCCGACACCGCAAACGGACTCCTTTCCCTCGGCATGAAGCACGGGGAACGCGCCGCCATCCTCGCGGACACAAGCTACCAGTGGATGGTGTCGGATTACGCGATCCTCGCCACAAGCGGCGTCACGGTCACCGTGTACCCGACCTTGACCGCGGACCAGATCGCCTACCTCCTGAACGATTCCGGGTCCCGCTTCATCTTCATCGACTCCCAGGTCCAGCTTGACAAGCTGAAGTCCGTGGCCTCGACGTGCAAGTCCCTCGAAGGCGTCATCACCCTCTTCGACGGGGCGGACGCTGGCGACCTCGGCAAGATGACCCACTCGTGGAAGGACTTCATGGCGGATGGCGAATCCTGGGGCAAGGCCAACCCCACGGCCCTGGAAGAGCGGACGAACGCGACCAAGCCGGACGACATCGCGACCATCGTCTACACGAGCGGGACGACGGGGGTGCCGAAGGGCGCCGTCATCACCCACAAGAACTTCGTGGCCGCGTACAAGTCCGGCGCCCAGACCCTGCGCGTCCACGACGGAGCGCTCACCCTCGCGCTCCTGCCCCTTGCGCACTGCTACCAGCGCATGGTGTGCTTCCTTGCCGTGGACCTCCACGGCACCATCATGTTCACGACGCCGCCCACCCTTACCGCGGACCTGCCCGTCCTCCAGCCGGAGCTGATGGCGGCCGTGCCCCGGTTGTACGAGCGCATGTACGACGGCGTCCTCCGCGCCGTGGACACCGCGCCCCCGGCGCGCCAGAAGATCTTCCACTGGGCCGCGAACGTGGCCCGGGACTACGGCCGCGCCATCTCGAACGGCGGGAAGCCCACGGGCATGCAGTCCTTCCTCCACGGGATCGGGGACAAGCTCGTGTACTCCAAACTCCGCGAAAAGCTCGGCGCAAGCCGCATGACCCACGTGGTCACGGGAAGCGCCGCCATCCGCCCCGACCTCCTGTACTTCTTCCGCGGAATCGGGATCCCGATCATCGAAGGGTACGGCCTCACGGAGACGGCGGCGCCGTCCAACGTGAACCTCCACGACAAGTTCAAGCCCGGCATGGTGGGCCCACCCCTCCCCGGCATGCAGCAGAAGCTCGCCGAGGACGGCGAGGTCCTCATGAAGGGACCCCACATCTTCCAGGGCTACTACAACCTCGAATCGGAAACCAAGGAATGCTTCACCGCCGACGGCTGGTTCTGCACCGGCGACATCGGTGTCTTCGACGAGGACGGGTTCCTCAAGATCGTGGACCGGAAGAAGGAACTCGAAGTCCTCACCACCGGGAAGAAGATCGCCCCCATCACCGTCGAGGAGAAGCTCAAGGTCAGCAAGTACGTGAGCGACGTCTGCCTCACCGGCACGGACCAGAACGTCATCGGCGCCCTCATCCAGCCCAACTTCGAACGGCTGTTGTCATGGGCGGATCAGAACAAGATCCCGTACGACCAGTCCAAGGTCTCCCGCGAGAAGGACCCCACCGGCGCCGTGCAGGTCATCGCCGTGGGCGAGGACCTGACCACGAATGCGAAGGTCCTGGCCCTGTTCCAGGGTGAAGTGGACACGTGCAACAAGGAGCTCGCGGACTTCGAGCGGATCCGGGTGTTCCGCCTCGTGCCGAATGCGTTCTCGATTGCGCGGGATGAGCTGACTCCGACGTTCAAGAAGAAGCGGCGGGTCATCAAGGCGGCGTATGAGGGCATGATCGCGGACATGTATACGCGGAAGTGAGGTGGTTGGGCCGGGGTTGCTCCCCGGCTCGCTTCTTTTTCGTTTTGGCATCTCGTGCCTATGGTGGCAACCGGTTCTCTGAGCGTTTGTTGACCACTGCCAAGTCCATCAACACAGGGGGCACGGGGGGCACGGGGATTCATTTGACGTGATATCCGGATAGCCGATATGAGCGGCTATCGACTCGTCACGCTTGGAAGCATGTGCCATGCGATCGAGCGCGTTGAATCCGGAAATTGACGAGATAACGGGGGATGTTGTGGCCGCTGCGATCAGGGTTCACAAGGCCTTGGGGCCTGGCCTTCTTGAGCGGGCGTATCGCGAAGCATTGGTCCATGCGCTGCGCGACAAAGGGCGCGAAGTGGAAGCGGAGGTCCCCGTCCACGTGATGTTTGAAGGACATCAGCTTGGCCGCGCGTTCCGAATCGATTTGCTGGTGGACGGAACCGTCGTTGTGGAGCTGAAATCAGTTCTTCAGATCCTGGACATTCACGAAGCCCAGGTTCACACATACCTGCGACTTACCGACAAACCCGTTGCCCTTCTCCTGAACTTCAACGTCCGTGCCATGCGCGAGGGCATCCGGCGATTTGTCCACACGGCTCCGCGCCCTCCGCGCCCCCTGTGTTGATGGAAGTCAAATTCCAACCTCACCCCGCAACACGAAGCGGACAGGCCCCCCTCAGTTCGGCCCACCAGAAGGCTTCGGCAGCGGCTTCTGCAACTGGTAGAGCGTCCCCCGCATCGCATCAGCCGCCTTCGTCTTGGTATAAGTGGTCGCATCCTCACGGCTCATCCAGAGCCGGATCTCCAGATGCCCGGACCCGGTCGCCCGCAGTTCCGCGGTGAGGTAATTGTACAGGATGAGTTCCTCGTCCGAGGGGAGCCCAAGGGGATTCGTGGGGTCATCCCGCGTGGCCGCGAGCTCCGCGGGGGTGACTGCGCCCGCGCCGTAATCCCGGAGGGGGATCAGGGTGATCATGGGCGGCGCGACCGCCGCCATGGCGCATGAATGATTGGGCGGGGAGTTGCTCGCGTCGGTCTCGCGGGTTCAATTCGCAGCGAACAGGTGCTGAGCCGAAAGCCCGGCATGTCCACCCGTGGCGATACCGCCCCCCGCAGCCCCCGCCGGGAAGCTCTGCAACGACAGGGAGTAGAGGCGGCCCACGGTCGTGACGTCACCGGTAGCTTCCACATGCACCGACCATTTGCCGTCAAGGGCATCATGCACTTGTACCCAACCTTCACGCTGGAGGGTCATCGACTTGTCCAACACCCTGGTGCCGTTCGGCGAAGTGATCGTCACCTTGCCGGAACCCACCGCCGGACAGGGAAGCATGGCGTTGCATGTGGGTGCGTAGACACCGGCATCGATAACCATCGCCTGGGCCGACTGGACGGACAATGTCGACGTCTTGCCTCCGGTAACCGCGTCTGGCGACCGTCCGCGCGCAACGGCCGCGACATCAGCCTCAACCGTTGCTATGACAGGAAGCTCGCCCGGAATCAGCTTGCGCACCGTCAACAATTCCAGGTTCAGTATCTCCTCCCGATCATTGCGGAGTTCGTAACGCGTGATCACGTTCAAATCTGGCACGAACTCGACACGTGCCTGGAAATCAGGAAAATTCTCAGCACGACCTTCGACGATGAACCCTTCCGCTTGCCCCCAACCTCCCGTCAATGAAGCGTTCTTCGTCACGCGAAAGTGGACCGTGTCGAAAACCACGAGTCGGGATGGCCACTGCTTTCCGACTTCCAACGGCAAGGAGAGCAACGTTTCATTGGGAATTCCCGAATAGGTGGCTCGATCGAGTGCCCCCGTGAACCAGTATCGATGACCCGCAATGGCATTGATCACCGGGACGTCCCGCGTTAGCCCTGCGAATGAGAACGAGGTTTCATTTTGGGCCACAACTGCCACGGAAAATTGTTTCAAGGCAATCAAGCGCTCGGTGGCGGAACCGGAACCCCCGTAGGTCAGCACCACGCCGGTTTCGAATTCGACGGCCTTTTCAGGTCCATCGGGGGCCATTCCAACATTGGCCAAGCACCCGGTCAAGGCAACCATGACGAGGACAGCGATGGCGGCTTGGACATCCGTGCTCATGAAGAAGGGACAACCCGGAAGAAAAAATAGTATCGGTCAAATCGGCAAGGATGCAGCGGCGCACGATGCCCATGATACTTGGCTGTGCCATGGTGGACATGAGCGTCGTTCCGGATCTTGCCGGTGCCAACCCGCCGCCGCCCGCTCACAATCCCAACGCCTTCGCCACCGTCCACTTCTGCACTTCACTGGTCCCTTCCGGGATCCTGAGCAATCGAGCGAACCGGAAGATGCGTTCCAGCGGCATCTCCTTCATGAGGCCGACGCCCCCGTGGACCTGGATGGCGCGGTCCGCGATCCGGAAGAGGGCCTCGGTGCAGTAGTATTTCACGATGCTCGATTCCTTCATGACGTCCATGCCCTGGTCGATGCGCCAGCAGCAGTTGAGCATCATGTTCTCCATGGCGTAGCGCTCGACCTCGCTTTCCGCGATGTAGTTCTGGATCTGCCCCTGCTTCCCGATGGGGCGGCCGAACGCCGTCCGCTGGTTCGCGTACTCGACCATCTTCCCGATGAGGTACTCGGCGAGCCCCACGCACTGCCCCCCTATTGTCACACGCGTGTCCCCGATGTTGCCGATGGCAAGGAGGAATCCCATGCCTTCGGCACCGATGAGGTTCCCGGCGGGGACGCGGCAATCCTCGAAGACGAGTTCACATTGGGCGCCGTCGGTGAGGAGGGTCTCCTGCGGCTTCCCACGGGTAAAGCCGGGGGTGCCTTTTTCGACGATGAAGCAGGAGATGCCGTTGAGGCCGGCGTCGGGGTCCGTTTTCGCGAACACCTGCACGAAGTCGGCGTAGGGCCCCCAGGTCACGTATGATTTCGTGCCGTTGAGGACGTACTCGTCGCCGTCCTTCATGGCGGTCATGGCGATGGCGCCGACGTCGCTTCCTGCGCCGGGCTCGGTGAGGGCGAATGCGCTGGACACCTCGGCCTTGACCAGGGGGTGGAGCCATTTCGCCTTCTGCTCGTCGGTCATGTGCTGGAACAGCGGCGAGGGTCCTTCCACGAAGCTGAGGACCTCCATGTTCATGCCGAGACCGTGCTTCATGAGGGTCTTCCACGCGAGGAACGTTCCCACCTTGGAGACCCCGGCGCCCCCGTCCTCCTCCGGCATGTGCATCGCGTAGTACCCGGCTTGGGCGCTGCGTTTGCGGATCTGCTTCACGGCTTCGAGGACGTCGGGGTCGAGGAAGCCGTCGGGGCCGATGAGTTTCCGCTCGTCCTTCACCTTGTCCCCGAGCTTCTTCTCCAGGGGGCGGACTTCGCGTTCCATGAACTCGTCGAGGGCGTTGCAGATCATGCGCACATCGTCAGGAACGGCGAAGTCGACCATGGGATCAATGACCCGCATGACGCGCCCAAGCAAAAAGGGGCGGTGAACGGGGCGTCACCGGTTGACG
>JBFILE010000194.1:0-7397 GCA_041599855.1 Thermoplasmatota archaeon | reverse complement strand
CTCGCGGGGGTTCCCATGTTCTGGCCGTTCGCGTTCGGCCGCGTGAGCCTCCAGCTTTTCGGCTGGCTCGTGATCTGGCTCCTGCCGATCGGCGCGGTCGTGATTGCGCTCCATTGGCGGGGCCGCTTGTCCCATCGCGGGACCATCGTCGCGGGGACCGCCATCGTGGTCGTGCTCATCGTCATTGCGGGCATGCGCGTGATGGCGAAGCCGGACGTGGGCCCGGATGACCTTGTGTTTCCGCGGTCGTCCACCTCGGAATGGGTCGTGGCTTCGCCGCTGCCCGGCGGGTCGTGGCAGGTGCACATGGTGCGGGATGGCGTTCCGGAACCTGCGGTGCTGTTTCCGCATCGCATCCCGGAGGCCGCTGCGAGGTGGGTCGCCGACGTGAAGGATACCGGCGCGTACCGGGGATTCCTCATGGGCAGCTACGGCCCCGTCGTGGTGAACGCGACGGAGGACGCAGGGGACTGGGCGATCACCATCACCGACGTCGCGCAGCGGTTCGATGCGACCCACGATCCGGGATGGACGCCTACGACGCCCTTCGAGGACTGGGGGTATGTCGCGTTCCGGGTGGCGGCCGATGGTGCGATCACGGTCACCCATCGTGGGTGGTGACGCGGCGCGCAGGGGAGCCTTCGATCCGGTGGTGGGTTAGTCGGTCGAATCGTGATCACGCGACTCGCCCAAAATCCGACCAATGTGGCGCGCCCACAAGGACCGCCGCCATTCACCCGCCTCGGGTCAATCCCAGTGGATGATCTTGTAGCGGATCCGGTAGAGCTGCTCATCCTCGTCGAATTCGCCGCCGTGGATGCCCGCATCCACGTCCTTGTCATGAAGGATCCATTGGATCTCGGTGAAGCGCTCATCCATGCACTGACCCTCGGGCAGGTCCTCGTGGGGATAGACGAGCACGAACTCGTCGTCCTTCGCTTCGGCAACCCGGATCGCGAGTTCCTCAGGCCGCTTCGCATTCAGCTCGTCGACGGTCTCCTGCATGAGACGCAACGCCTGCGGGTCGTCCACGGGGCCGCGAGATGCGCCTTCGGGCATAAGGGCGACGGCGTCCGGGGCGAGTCGCACCCGAAGGCTTATGGCGGGCCAACCGGGCGGGGCGCCCATGGATGGAGCCCCCTCGCCTCCCCGCTCCGCCCCTCCCCGGGGCGCCATCATCGACCCCGCGCAGGACGCCCGCGCGAACATGATCGTGCGGCGGGACTTCCTGTTCTTCGGGGTCACGATCGGGAGCGCGATGGTCGGGCTGCGCGTGCTGACCCTCGTCCTGTACGGCTATTGAGGGACGCTTCCCAGACCCGCCAGGCCAGCCGCCTCCGCACTTCAGCCCTCAACGTGGCCCCCACCCTCCGCCCGATCTTGTACGATCCTTCGTCGAGCAACGGGTGCACCTGAACTGCTTATATGCTGACCCGGGACCGGGATGCATGTCCGAATCCCCGGCGCAATCGATCCACGGCTTTGCCCGCCCGACCTCATCCATCACGACCCCCGGCGAACACATCCTGTTCCCGGAAGCCTACGCGGCCACGACCCGGGCCGCCGTGCGCTTCTTCCTCGTCGCGGGCGGCACGGTCACCGTGTCCGTCCTCGGCCTTCGCGTCCTGCTCCTCTCGATGGGCCTCTGAGGTCCATCAGCCCAACTGGGCCGGTTTCCCGGTTCGGAGCCCTTTTTACCGACCGCCGCATTCGAGGCCCCAATGGCCCTCGAGGTCACGAACACGTTGAGCGGAGAGCGCGAGGTCTTCCAGCCGCAGGAAGCGCGGAAGGTCAGCATGTACGTGTGCGGCCTCACGCCGTATGACCTCATGCACATCGGGCACGCGCGGGCCTACGTCGCGTACGATGTGATGCGGCGCTGGCTGGAACGCTCGGGATTCGACGTCCACCACATCCAGAACATCACGGACGTGGATGACAAGATCATCAACCGCGCGAAGGAAACGTCCGAGGAACCGGTCGCGTTCGCGGCGCGCATCCACGACGAGTGCGAGAAGGACTTCGCCGCGCTGCGTCTCCTCCGCGCCCACGCCTACCCCAAGGTGAGCGACAACATCCCCGGCATCATCCGCATGACGGAGACGCTCATCGAGCGTGGCCACGCGTACGTCGGCGACGGCAACGATGGGAAGAGCGTGTACTTCGATGTGGCGAGCGACCCGGATTACGGGAAGCTGAGCCACCGGAAGGTCGCCGAACTCCTGGAAGGCGTCCGCAAGCAGGTCGCGGAAGGCAAGCGGAACGCCGCCGACTTCGCCCTCTGGAAGGCTGCGAAGGAAGGCGAGGTCGCGTGGGATTCCCCGTGGGGCAAGGGCCGTCCCGGCTGGCACATCGAGTGCAGCGTCATGGCGACCGAGATGATCGGGACCACCATCGACATCCACGGCGGCGGCTGGGACCTGATCTTCCCGCACCACGAGAACGAGCTTGCGCAGAGCGAGAGCGCGACCGGTGTCGAGCCCTTCGTCAAGTACTGGCTCCACGTCGGATTCCTCACGGTGGACGGCGCGAAGATGTCGAAGAGTCTCGGGAACTTCGTGACCGTGCGCGCGCTCCTCGGGGAATGGAAGCCCGAGGTCGCGCGCCTCTGGTTCGCGGGCACCCACTACCGCTCCCCCATCGACTACTCGGAAGCCGCCCTCTCGCAGGCGGCGAAGACCGTGGAGCGCGTGGCGAATGCGATGGAGATCGTGGCGCGCGCCATCGACGTGGGCCGCACGGACGCGGAGAACGACTTCGACCGCGCGTTCCGGGACACGGTCGCCGAGCGGGAAGCCGGATTCACCGCGGCCATGGACGCTGACTTCAACACGCCGCAGGCCCTTGCTCAGCTCCTCGAACTCGTGGGCGACCTCAACAAGTACGCGGCCGCCAACCCGCATCGTGCGCCGTTGGAAGAGGGCCGCCGCGTGTTCCTGGAACTCGCCACGGTGTTCGACATCATGCCCGAGGAGCAGGAAGCGGCAGGGGGCGAGGACGTGGGTGCGCTCATGGACCTCATGCTGGAGATCCGGCAAGGCGCCCGGAAGAACAAGGACTTCGCGACCGCGGACCTCATCCGGGATCGGCTCGCGACGATCGGGTACGTCATCGAGGACGCGCCGGAAGGGGCGCGGTGGAAGAGGAAGTGACGACGTAGGTCGCGCCGCTCCGATCATCCGTCCAACGGTCCCATGCGCCAGATCCAAGCGCCCGGTCATCGGCGCGGCCGGCGTTGCCCGCGAGTTCGTGCCAATCGACAACGTGGGGATCGAATCCCATGGCCACGAGGTCGACGGGAAACGTCAGGCTGGTGAAATCGACACCGGGCTGGATGGATGCCATGTCATCCATCGTCAGCGTGGCGGATACATTCCGCACGTTGGTGCGGGCGATCATGCGCATGGAATACCCGGACTTGACGCTCGGAACCGCTTGGTAGGACCCCTCGTATCGAAGATCCTCGTCACCCGTTGCCCAGTCCAGGCGCCAATCCCCGACACCTGATCGAGGGACTATCTGGGAACGGGACAGGTGGAACGAAAGTTCGTCGCTTGCGTGGGCGGCGGATGCCTGCAGTTCGTCTCCCACCCGGCCGAGGCCCGCGGCAACCCGCGAATCATCCACCTTCATGTTGTGGATGACGCGGTCCGGCTCGGCTCCTATGCCGTAGGATTCCCGGTACCACGAAAACTCCGGAACTCCGCCCAGTGACGTGGGCGTGAATGCGCGAGGTTCGCCAAGGATTCCTCGGCCTTGCCATTCATCGTACAGGCCGAAGTCGAGCGTTACGTTGTTATCGGT
The DNA here is from genome assembly GCA_041599855.1 of Thermoplasmatota archaeon. GTDB lineage: Archaea > Thermoplasmatota > SW-10-69-26 > JACQPN01 > JAJPHT01 > JBFILE01. The sequence goes on along the minus strand of JBFILE010000194.1, from coordinate 3,593 downwards.
ATCGTCCACGCCCGCAAGAATGAGGAATTCGATTGGTTCAGGGGCGTCGGCCCCCTGTCCGAAGCCGGCCCACCCGGATCCGAGACCGGCCATCATGTTCCCGACCGTCAGGTCGGTCCCGTTGGTGATTTCAAACGCAATCAAGGAAGCCATGTTCTCACTGGCAACACCGCGGAAACTGTAGTGAACGCCCGACCAGAAGCGCGCTGGGTTCGGCGGATAGGGCAACCAATCCTCCGCCGCGACGCTGAAACGGAACGCAACGGTCCGAATGCCCGGCGGGAATGAAATGACAAGGTGCGAAGATTCCGACCCCTCATCCGGCACGAGATTTTCGGCTTCTTCGGAATCCATGCATCCGGACAAGGCGAGGATCATGACAATTGCGAGGCTGGTCCGACGAAAGCGAACTCGCTCATGGACGCGCCGGTGGCGATAGCTTCGCGAGCCCTTGTGAAGCGCCCTGCGCCGTAGCCATGCCACGGCCAATTTGATGCGATAAATATATATATATATTGGTATGGCGCCGGACATGGCAGCCTACCCTTCCCGACTCGCAGCATCCATCATGATCCTCAGTGCGGGCCTTGCCGCCGGGATTTCCCCGATCGAGCCAGCGACGGCGTCGTGCGCCGACGAAGCCGATTCAGTGAATTTCGCGGGAATGGTTTGCTTCTATTGCAAACCACGAGACGATGCATTCGTTGCGATCCGGACGCCGATGTCGTGGGACCGACCCAGGACGGTTGCCAGGCAGCAGGCGATTGGGACGCACAATGCAGATACACATGCCGGAACGACGAATACCTGACCATCGATGTCCAAGGGGACGACGAGGTGAACGGATGGTCCGATTGCAACGGGCTTACGGTCGACTGCGGCCCGTATCAGGGATCGTGCAGTGATTCAGCCTGCTGTGTCTCTGGCATTCCTGTGTCGGAGGAAGCGGATTGCAAAGCATGGTCCGACGGGTTCTGGCCAAGTTTCATCAGCGTTATTTGCGAAGCCCGCTCAGTATCCGCTGCACCGAGCATCAACCTGATGCACAATCCGAACGCGGATCTACCCATCCTTTTCGACCGGATGACACGCGGCGAGATCAATTCGTTCGGGCTGGTCCAATTCGTTCCGGGCGAAGCAGGTATTTCGGTATCCTGCGGGTCAAACGGCTGCGTGCGATCAGTACCAATGTGCACCGCGAGCATCGACTTGGAGCGCCTGGTGTGCTCAGTCAGCCGCTGATGACCAGGCCATGGCAACACCTCCCCCGAAATCGCCGGCGGGATCGGTCTCAAGCGGCCGTGGAGTGCATGATGCGAATCATGTCCTGCGGCCGACACAATCCTTCTTCCCTGACGCAAAGGGGGAAACCCTTTTCCCGACTGAAAGGAACGTCGCGCACGGGAGGCTCATTCCTTGACTGCTTCACGTTTCATCTTCGCCCTCGTCGCCGTCGCCCTTCTCGCCCCGACGGCGACCGCGTCCCATTGGCTCCTGTACCACGAGGCCGGGGACACGTACGTCGGCGAGACCCGCGAGGATGACGCCGAAGTCGTCCGGTACCCCGAGAGCCCGCTCGACGGCGTGGCGAACAAGGTGACCCTGTCCGGCGACCCGGGCAATGGCGGCCTTTTCCTTGACGCCGTGGTCGGGAACCGCCTCGTGCCTTCGGCCGCCGGCGATTCCACGGACCTCTACGCCGGGTCGTACACGCAGGGCGTCATCGACGCGCCCGCGGTCCTTCTGCCGGGCGAGCGCCGCGTGAGCGCATGGTACGGCGAGTGGAACGACTTCAATGACGACGGCGTCATCGACGATGTCCATGACGCCGGCTGCGAGGGCGCGGCGTGCGGCGACGACGAGTTCCGCTGGCGCGGGTCCGCATCCGGCGACAGCGAGGTCGCGGTGGCCGCCTACGTGGTGCCGTACACGTCGACGTTCTTCTCGGCGGGCGGCGAGCACCTTGTGCGCCCCGGGTGGACGAGCGCGACCGGGTGGCCGGACCGCTACCACATGTTCGAACTGCAGGATCAGACCGGCATCTCGAACGCGGAGCAGGGGTGGCTCGGTGGCACGCACATCAACACCGATGGCGGTCTCCTCGGCACGTATTTCATCGTCGTCGCTGCGGGTGCGCCGCGGGTGACCGGCGGCCTCCAGTTCAACCTTGATCATCCGGATGCCCTCGTGGACGTGGATCGGTACACGGGCATCACACCGGAGGTCGAGTCACTCTACTACGGGTCGATCGCGCTCTACCACGCGACGGACCCGTGGCCGACCGTGGACGCCATCGTGGATGGCGGCACGGAAGGCATCACAACCATCGCCCTTGGCGTGGCGGCCCAAGGCATCTCGGTGGCGAACGGGGCAAGCCGGGATTCGTACGGCACCCTCCATCGCGCCCTCGACCCGGCGGATGCGAAGGAGCCGAACACGGTATTCGATGACTTCGAGGGCCGCGCCCTCTTCGGCGGCGTCGGTGACCATGGCGGCTCGTACAACTCGTACACGACCTACGTGGACGGGTACCATCTGTACGTGGACAACGTGGCCCGCATGACCCAGTGCGGTGGCGTGGACGCCCGCGTGCCGGGAACGAACGCGGGCGCGACGGCGACGCCGTACTGCCAGTGGGCACCGTCCGAGCACGCCCGCACCACGTACGGGACGACGTCCGGCATGGACGTGGTGGGAGCCCAGGTGGCAGGCGAGCGCACGTCGGGATCCCTCCTCATGTTCGAGACGTATGTGGTCCTGTGGAAGGACCGGAATGCGGACACGCACCTCGGCAACGTGTGCGAGCCGACGGATGGGACGTCGTTCGATGCGGCCCGGAACACGTGCAACGATCCGCCGTACCCGTGGCCGAACAAGCACGGTGGCCACATGGAGCACATCCACGCGTGTACGACGTCCACCGCGGAGGGCGGCTCGTTCACGGTGATGCCGCAGGGCGATTGGCCGCCGGCGTTCCTCGTGAAGGATGTGCATCAGACGACCCGGAGCGCGACGGATGCGCCGCCGGAACTCCTCCAGGGCAACGAGCCCGTGACGCTCCGATGGCGGGCGGACTGCAACGAACCCCGGCACCTTGAGCCTGGCGTGTACTCGCGGGACGCCATCCTGTTCCCGGGCGGCGGCAGCACGGTGCCGCTCATCGTGAGTGCAACGGTCGCCATTGGCGGATTCAAGGACAAAGGCCTCGGCATCGACCTCGGCGCGGAGCGGGTCGTGGATGTTGACGTGATTGCGGCGATGATGTGATCCGGCAGCGGCATGGTAGCGCCATTGTCGTAGCGGCGTCACGGGACTGGTCAGATGTCTCACAGGATGCGTGCGACGACAGGTCATGCAGGTGCATGTCCGCGTCACGTTACAAGGCACCCTTGAACGCCGGTAAGCACACGCCTCGGCGGGGGAGGCGGCGGGCGGAGGGACGGGGCGCAGGACGCGTGCGCGCGAAGCGCGCCGCGTCGGGCGTGGGTGGCAGGTAGGCACGAAACCCTTCGAACCGGGCCGAGACAATGGTTTCGCAACCAGCTCGCCTGAATCCCCATCCGCACGCCTCGCGGGGGAGGTGGCGGGCGGAG
>JBFILE010000193.1:0-7465 GCA_041599855.1 Thermoplasmatota archaeon | reverse complement strand
TCCGACGCCGTCGAGGGGCAGCGGACGGCCATCGTCGTCGCCGGGCGGGCGGACGGGCGTCGTCGCGCGGGGGGCTGGAGGGCTGACGCGCCTTGTGGAGCGGGGGCTGGGCGGGGAGGCACCATCGGTGGGCAGGCGAACGGACCGGGCGGGGTCGCGCATCGCATGACGTGGGCAGGATGGCGCGCTGCCAGCCTACCGCGCGAACCAGGATCTCGACCCGTACCCCGTGATTGTCGCTTGCCAAGGGCTGCGCATCCGATGCCCCCCCGACTCGCGGCGGGAATACCCACGGCCACGGGGCATCGATTGTTGCGGCAGGCTGGATCGCGCGCGTCCGACTGATGGCAGCACGAGGCTGCGTCGACGGAGACCGAGCCATGCACAACCCAAGGTGCATGCCCTGTCGCACCCACGATTCATCGATCCCGGAACCGCGCCGGATCCGCGGTACCCACAGTCCATACTAGTCGTAAAAAACCTCTAAATACTCGGGAGGCTTCGGCGCGCCCGTGAAGACCATGCGTGTCCTCCACCTTATCCCCCTGTTCCTTGCGGTGACGTTTCTTGCGCCCGCTGCTGCTGCGGAAACGATCGAGTGGACCATCACGGGCCACAACGAGAACGGCGAGTACTGGTTCGAGGTCGACGGCGTCGAGGGCAGGAACCCTGCGCTCTCGGCGACGGCCGGCGACGATGTGAAGGTCACCTTCACCAACGTCGGTGACCAGGTGCACAACGTCGCGTTCGCATCGCCGATCTCGAAGAAGACGGACATCATCGGCACTGAGGAGAACCGCACTCTCGAGTTCAAGATCCCGACCGGCGCAAGCGGTGCGATCGAGTACGTCTGCGAACCCCACCAGGCCCTCGGCATGAAGGGTACGCTCACGGTTCAGGGCAAGGAAGGCGAAGGCGCCGCCGAGCAGAAGGAGAGCCCTGCGGCTTCCAACATCCTTGTCGCTCTCGGCGTTGCCGGCCTCGCGCTCGTGCTCCGCCGCCGCGGTTGAATCCCCACGAGTCGTCCGACCGGCCGTGCGCGATCCCCGGATCACGCGCGTTGGTCGCGCGATCCTTCCGGCCCGGGCAGGGCCGCGTCCCGACGCGGCGGCCCGGGCCTTTTCCAAACCTTCATTGTGCCAGAGCGGGCTGCGAAGCCATGCGCGGCGCGATCATCGCCACAGCCGGGTTCCTGCTCCTTCTCGCCCTCGTCCCGACGGCCGCCGCCGAGGAGATGAAGGAAACCATGGCTGCCCGCGGATTCCTTGAGCACCCGCCGCCGGGCAGTGGCGGAATCGCGCTCTCGACCGGCGAATCGATCACGTTCGATTGGACGGCACGGCGCGCAGACGGCGTGCCCATGAACGTGACGTTCAACGTCCACTACAACGAGAAGAGCGAGCCCCGGGAACTCAAGTACACCGTGGGTCCGGAAACGGGCAGTGGCGCGCCCGGGATGTTCACCGCACCCCAGGATGACGCATACTACTTCATGTGGGAGAATCCGAACCCGGTGCCCGTCGACATCACGCTCACGTACGACATCGAGCGCATAGGGGGCGGCGAGAATGGCGGCAATCCGCTTCCCGTGCCGGCGGTTCTTGCGCCGTTCGCGCTCGCAGGTGTGGCACTCGCGCTCCGGAAGCGGCCATAGGCGCCGACGGTTTCCGCGGACTTGCGTGGCGCAGATGGTGCAATGAGCACCCGCGATGGGCATTGGGTCGGGAAAAAAAAGATTCAGTGGTCCGTCTTCATGGAGCGCGCGCACCCCTGCACCACGAGCACGCGACCGTTTCGTTACTCCGCGCGCTCACGTTCCCGACGCTCTTCGAGGCCAAGTCCGCCTAGCACCTGCTTGCTGACTGCATCCTCGGCGAGGCGCAGGAGCGCTTCCTTCTCATCCACATTCCCGAAGATGCCGAGCTTGATCTGCCCGGCCGCCATTTTCGCGTGACCGCCCGCATTCTGTTTCCCGAAGGCTTTCTCAAGCAGATCGCCGAGGTTCACGCGCACATCCGTCGTGCGCCCGGAAAGGTGGATGACGTCGTCCACGATGCCGAAGACGATGGCTGTGGTCACGCCTTCGAGGCGGAGGAGGAAGTCGGCCGCCTGCGGAAGGGTGTCGCGGTCACGGATGAATTCCACGCAGCTGATGAGGGTGCTCCCGTAGAGTTCGCGGTTCCGGATCGCGCGGCCGAGGACGTCCACGGTTTCCATGGCCACGGGGGGCGTCTCGATCTTTTCGAGGAGGTCCATGTCGGCGAAGCTCGACAGGAACGTGGCCGCGGCCATGTCCTCGGCGGTGGCGCCGCGGGTGAAGCCCTTCGTGTCGGTGCGGATGCCGTACAGGAGGGCGACGGCAAGCTGACTTGTGACGTGCACGCCGAGCTGCTGCACGTACTTGGTGAGGATGGTGCTCGTGGCGCCCACGCCGATGCGCACGTCCGCGAAGTCCGCGACGATGTCCTCCTCCTCCACCTGATGGTGGTCGAAGATGATGTTCGGGACCACGTCCCGCGGCAGGATGTTGTTCTTCCCGGGGATCGTGGCCTCGACAAGGGCGACCCGGTCGTGCTGGTTCACGATCTCCATGACGTCGTCCCGGGGGCCGATCTGGTGGAGTTCGATGTCGAGGAGGTTCACGAACGCGCGGTTCTCCTGGTGGCCGATGTTGCCTCCATAATAGAGGGTGGCGGGGACTTCGAAGTGCTCGCAGATGGCGCGGAGGGCGAGGCCGCTTCCGAGGGCGTCCGGGTCCGGGTTCGACTGGAGGAAGATGGCGACGCTCTTCGCTTCCGTGATGACCTCGGTGAGGCTGGATCCCGCCTGCTCGACTTCGAGTTCCTGGAGTTCGCGCAAAACCGCGCGGGCGATGATCTCGGAGGGTTGGAGGACGCGGTCCGCTCCCGCCTTCTGGAAGCTCTCCGTGGACACGGGGTCGATGGCGCGGACGATGATGAAGGAGTGGGAGAGTTCGCGTTTGAGGTACTCGAGCGCCTGCAGGTTCCGCTCCATGTCGCTCGACATGATGAGGATGGATTCCGCTTCGCCGAGTTCGTGGAGGAAGGGTTTGAGATCCTCCATGTCCCCGACCTGTGCGTCGAAGCCGCCGTCCCTGAGGTCTTCCACCCGCTTCTTCGACTTGTCGATGATGCGGAGGTCCTTGTCGCGGTTCTGGAGGACCTTGGCGGTGTTGTAACCGACACTTCCACAGCCCAGGATGATGTACATCGGGAAGACCTGACCTCGCGCGCTCGCGGACACGCCGCAGGAGCACGCCGAATCCCGAGGGATCCGAATCGGCGTAGCCGACTGTCCGTATAAATAAATGTGCGGGTTGGGCCGGGAGGTTGGCCGGCGTGGGGGCGCGCGATCCGGAGTGCTTGGAATGGATATTCGATGACCTCGACCCCGTGCTTTGATCAGGATGGGCTCGGGCACAACCGGCGCTCCCAGTCGGAGCATGCAGTGGGGGCTGAAGCTGTCCCGCGCCACAGTTTGATCGAACCTGTTAAGTATCGCGAATTCGTTCCCCCCCCCCCCGGAGATACGTTTGAACCGATCAATCACCATCACCGCCGCAGTCGCCCTTTTCGTGGTCCCGTTGTCGGCAGCAGATTCGGGCGAACCGGCCGCCGGACCCTCCGCTTTTGCCAACGTTTGTGCAGCGGGAACGAGCGTCGTCGACTACTTTTGCGCATCCGCAACCGTGTCAAATTCTGCACCGGACTGTGGGTTCTTCGGGCAGTATTATTCATGTGACGTGACGTTCACCTACCACTTGACCGTGCAGCAAGCATCTTGCGGATGGGGCACCGTTGCCGGACGTCAGACAATTGGCCCTCATTGTCCGGAACCTGTGCTGGACGGGGTCGGTCAGTCGACCGTTTTTCGAAATTTGATCGTTCGCTATTACGTTCCGCCGGAAGGCGGCCACGTGAATGAAAAGCACGATATCTGTGCTTCAGATTACGCGGGTTTCGTTGATCCCCAATGCAGGGAATTCAACCACCCTACCATCTACTTCCCAAGCGCCACCTCAGACCCAAATGCTATGGGCACCGAATCAGTCCCACCCCTAGTCGCATTCGTGTTGAATGCGCCCGAATCGCTGGATCCATTCGCGATGGTGCCGTGATGCGGGCGACGGCCCCCACCTTCGTTCTCATCCTTGCGTTGAGCTTGAACGTGGGGGCCATCGCCCAGCCCGTTTCGGAGGATTCGCCAGCAGGTTCAGGTTTCGTCGTTCTCGATTTACGAATCGGCGACCGGTTCCATTTCGAAGGCGAGTTTCCGGTCACATTCCTGGTTGGGGCCCCTCGGGAGATCACCGACCTCATCGGTGACTCGCATCGATCGTACCCGATTGGGGCCAGTATTCCATCGTCACCCAGCACGTTCACGGACCACGTTTCACTTGCGACCCACCTTACGGAACGCAGAGACACGACATGCGCAGTCATTCGCGAGGATGGATGCGAAGACATTTCGCGCCTCCATTGGTCGTACCACGGGATACCCGCGCTTCTGGGTGCGACGGCCCTTCAAGGGCGCACCTTCAACTTCGGTGACGAGTGGGTTGTCGCCCCGATGTGTCCTGCTTGCACACGACCGATCTCGATACGGATCATGGAACCCGCAGAGAATAGCCCGGAAGGCACCGAATTCCGAGTGCGGATTCCCCCTTTCTTGCCGTGGGCCCCGTCCTGGCACAATCCGTCAGGGATCCTCCACATGTCCATCGACGTTCCGGTTCCGCTTCGCGCCGACCTTGGTGAACATACGTACACGCTCGCTTCCGCCGACCGTGGAACGACGCGGATTCCGGCGGACGCACCCGCTGCGGGCCGCGCTGTTTCATCATCGCTACCATTCCATGCCGTGGAGGGGCGCCGGCCCCATGAGGGCGACCCGTTTCCCGGCCACCCGACTTGGCACGAAGCGCGCGCGTCCGCCAAGGAAATCTCGGAGCCGGAGGATCACCAACTACTGGTGTCCCGGTACGAATACGGCTCCACGCAAACGAAACTGAGGGCCATGGAGGCCCCCCTTTTCGAGACCCATGAAGCCAGTTGGTCCTCTCGCTACGTCTCCGACGGTGTCGAGACCATGTCGACGTTCACGCGAACCCAGTTGCGTGCTGGAGTCGTGGCAGGACCGTATCAATGGTCGGAGGAGCAGAGTTACGTGTGGACAAACTGGTCGCCGAACCCGGGCAATGAGACGACAGGGATCTGGGACTCGGTCCGCTTCGTCCTTGACACCGAGGTCTTGAAAGGATTCCGCGGCTTCGACGTGTTGACCTACGCGGATCGCTGGGATCTTGTGGTCTTCCATGAGCGGGAGAATCCGCCTCCCGGAAGTTACGCGGCACCGAACATCGTGCTCAACATGGAAACCGGGGTCTTGATCTCCGCGATGGTGGAGACCGCTCGGCTGGGCGGCGTTTGAGCCCCTGTGCCGGGGACTCCCTCGTTGTAGGAGCGCGCGGCGCCGTGCGACCCTTGGAACTCGCCGCGCGTCAGCAGCAGGCCCGGTCATCTGCCCGTTCACCTGATTTCGATCGAGATCTCGATTTCCTGCTGCAGGAAGAAGCCGGGAACGACGGGGTACGCGTGGAACCCGTATGTCCAACGACCATGCAAGTCGTCGAGCGACAACTCGAATACCAACGGGGATTCCCCGGTCATCACCATAAGCGCCCGTTCCGCCCCTGCTTCATCCGTTGCCGAGATGACCGCATCGATCGCGGATGCTGTTGGCTGCGTGGCGTTCCAGTTGAACGTGACGGTCCAACCGGTGGCCTTGGCTTGGATGGTTTCGAAACTGGTTTCCCGGAGCCCCCAACCAGGCACTTGCTCATCTGCCGTTGCTCCGATTCGCTTCGGGCAGTCGGTGATACATGGAGCGGCCACTTGCGCCCCGGCATAGTAGCGAGTGGTGTGCGTGTACAAGGGCCCCTCGGGGGTCGATGCGCGATCAGTCCCCGCGTCAGCCGTCGGAGGAGGGAAAGACGTGGCATTGTTTGTTGGAGTGATGCCCCCCATCTCCGGATCCTCCGCCCCGACACCGCGTGGATCCTCCTCCTGTCCCAAGCAACCTGTGCTCAGGACGAGAATAACCAAGAGCAGCCCCCCGATGGACCCGTTCATCCCACGTCACTCCTGGCCCACACGGTACGTGCAGGAACTGGCTGTCTCCTGCGCGCCATCGGCATAGTCGATCCGGGCGTACGAATATCCAACGCAGACGGAAGTCCCTTGGATGACGACCACGCAGTCGCGCCGCTCCCCCGAATTGCCGGAGGCATCGGTCTATTCATCCTCCGAGCATACGCCGGGTTCCTGCTGATCTGCTGCGGCAGGCGTCGCGAAGAAGATCATTCCAGCGATGACGAGGGCGGTGATGATTGATTGTGTTGCCATAGTCATTTCCTAAAGACAAGTCTGTGCAACCCACAATGATGGCAAAAAAAAAAGCTTTCGGTGCCGCCGCGCTTCGGACCATTGACCAACCGCGTCCCGCGGCGGCGACCGCGCGCCAGTCGGTGGCCACCAGCATCACACCCGCGCCGCGTCCAACGCCGTCGCACACCCGCAATCCCGCTGGGCGGCACCCGCCACCACCCGCCCCACAACGGCCCCTAGCATCCCTTGGGTCCGCTTCGCGAGGTCCCGCATCGCCTGCACGATCTCGCCCGCATTCAACGCCCCGCCGCGCCCCGCCGCCTGGTTCGCCACGACCGCGAGCTGCGCGTAGCACATGCACCGCTCCCGCGCAAGGGTCGCTTCGGGACCTCCGGTCATGCCCACGTAGTCCCCGCCCATGGCGGTGAGGGCCCGGACTTCGGCGCGGGTTTCGAGGCGGGGGCCGCGCGTGGTGACGTAGACGCCGCCGTCAAGGGGCTCCTCGCCGCAGTCCTTCGAGGCGGCAAGGAGGGCCGCGCGCAGCCGAGGGCAGTACGGTTCGCTCATGTCCACGTGGACGGCGGCATCATCGTGGAAGGTGGCGCCCGTGTTGAAGTCCACGTAATCGTCGGGGATGCCGAATCCTGGGGCGGTCACGCGGTCGCTCAAGGCGCCGACGCTGACGATGCCGATGACGTGGGTCACGCCGGCGCGGGCGAGGGCGTCGATGTTGGCGTGGTGGTTCACCTTGTGGGGTGGGTGCGCGTGGCCGCCTCCGTGGCGGGGGAGCAGGATGACATCGGTGTCCGCGAGGCGCGTGTACGTGAGGGTGACGTCGCTGCAAGGAGTGGTCACGGGGACGTCGAGCCGCTCGCGTTGCGGGATGTCGAATCCGGTACCGCCGATGATGGCGAGGTGGTGGGCCACAGGGGGCGAGGGCAGCGACCCGGCTTGAAGGGTTGGGGCGGGTCTGGGGGAGCGGGCCCGTCCGAACCGTGCCGCGGGAGGGCGTCCTCCAAGGCGTTGCAGGGCGGGAGTGTGGCTGGGCGGGAGTGCCG
>JBFILE010000192.1:0-7475 GCA_041599855.1 Thermoplasmatota archaeon | reverse complement strand
TCACGGGCGGGCGGACCCGCGGGCGCCGTCCGGCATCACGTGGGGCGGGCGCGATAACGTCGCAGGGCGGGCTGGAATCATCCGTCGTCGCGCTCCCAGCGGCGGCCCGTTCGGTCCCATCGACCCCGTGGAAGCCTCCTTCGCCGACACCATCCCCTATTCACATTCCGGCCGGAGGCCGCATAAGCCCCGGGCGGTGGAGCATCCTTCGCATGGCGAGCCTCACGGTCGGTCGCGTGAGTGGCATCCCTATCCGCCTCCACTGGTCGTTCCTTGCGGTCCTGCCGTTCTTCGCGTTCCTCATGGCCCGCGCGTATTTCACGCCGGACGACGCCCTCTTCCCGGACACGTCCGCCTGGGTGTGGGGCTCCCTCCTTGCCGTCGGGCTGTTCCTGAGTGTCCTCGTCCACGAACTCGCGCACTCACTGACCGCGCTCAGGCTGAACGTGGCCGTCCGCCACATCACCCTCCTCCCCATCGGCGGCGTAAGCGCCTTCGATGAACTGCCGAAGGACCCCACGTCCGAGTTGAAGATCACCATCGTGGGTCCGCTCACGAACTTCGCCATGGGATTGCCCCTCCTCGCGATCGCCCAATTCGCGCCCTTCCCCGACGCCGGCTGGGGGGCGGGCGCCGGCCTCTTCCTCTTCTGGCTCGGGGCGTTGAACATCGTCCTCGGCGTGTTCAACCTCTTCGTCCCCGCATTCCCCATGGACGGTGGCCGCATCCTCCGCGCCATCCTTGCCCGGCAGCTGGGACGCTCGAAGGCGACACAGGTCGCAGCCGCCGTCGGCCGCACCCTCGCGGTCGCCATGGGCATCTGGGGATTCCTCACCTTCGCGACGGGGGGGTGGCTCATGCTGCTCATCGCGTTCTTCATCTACACGGGGGCGAACCAGGAGGAGGAAGGCATCCGCGTGACGGAGGCGTTGAGCCGCTTCCGCGTGAGTGATCTCATGACGAGGAGCGTGGACACCCTCGCCCGCCACGATTCCGTGGAGGATGCGTTCGCCCGCATGCTCCGCACCCGGCACGTGTCCCTCCCCGTGATCGATTCGGGGGCCGTGGATGCACGGAACGGGGACGCGCCGCAGGTGTTGGGCGTGGTCCGCCTCGACGACCTGAAGGTCCTCGGGCCCGAGCAGTCCACAACGCCCATGGAACTCCTCGTGAGGCAGGATTTCCCGCGCCTTGCGGCCCAGGATGAAGCGACGGAGGCGGTGAAGCTCCTGACAAGGAGCCCGAGCGGCATGCCGGCGCTCGTCCTCGACGAAGGGGGCGGACTCGTGGGCATCGTTACGCGAACGGACGTGGCCCGCTTCGTGGAGATCGCGAATGCGCGGACTGCCCGCTCGTTCGGCCGCGGCCCCGCGGGCGGCGGCATGACGGGCTGATGCGCGGGCCCGGCGCCCAACAGCCGGGCGGATCACCGGCGGCGCAGGCCGGCCGCGATGGCCGCCATCGACACCATGCCGAGGATTCCGAGGATGCCGGGCCCGGGAACGCCGAGCCGGTCCACGGTGAACTTGGATTGGGCGACGGTTTTTCCTTCGAGTTCGTTCGTCACTTCCACCGAGACCCGGTGGACGCCGATGTCGAAGTCCGCGGGCACCGTGTACCGGAGGATGCCGTCCGTCACGGTGAACCCCTCATGGACTTCCTTCAGATCCACGAACAGCCGGACACCGCCTTCAACAATGTCCGAGCCGGGGCTTTCGATTGACGCTTCGATGATCCGGTCCTCGGGAGTGATGCGGGATCCATCCTCCGGGGTCACGAGCTTCACGATGGGAAGGGGCACGGCGGGTTTCGGCCGCGTCGTGAGGGTGAAGGTGTCCGTGGAGGCGACATTGCCGCTCCAGTCCTCGAATGCGACGAACCAGTTGTACCGGGTCGCCGGTTGCAGGCCCTGCACCGGGTACCGGTGGAGCTTGTCCGGGGTCGGCGTCGGGAATTCCACCCATTCCGCATCCATGTCGGCGGCGGGTCGCACCTTGAGGGTCCCGTACGCGGATTCGTCGGTCCGCGTCTCCATGTAGAAGGAATAATGGGTGACGGCGGACGGATCCTCCAGGTGGAATGTGGGGGCCGTCCGGTCGACGGCCAGCGACAGCACGGCCTTCCCGGGTCCGGGGATGCCGAGGCGGTACGCGAATCCATCCTTGAGTTCGTTGAGCTTCAGGACGCGGGCCGGCTCGTCGACCTCGGCCACGTCGAAGGCGGTGATCTGGATGAAGTGCTTGCCGTCGAGGAGGGGCACGACCTGCTTGGGGCGGTCCACGTCGAAGGCTCCCATGATCCGGACCTCCGCGACCGTGTAGTTCGACGAAAGGTCGAGGTCCCACGTGTACCGGGATCCCGGCACCTCGTTCCCCGGGCTCGCGAGTCCCGCCGGGCCATCATAGGCCGCGGATCCATCGCTCGCGAGGGTGATGGTGAAGTCCTGTTCCGCCGCATGCGCGCCGGGCACAAGGAGGAGGCTCAGGACGATCAGGATGAGCCGTGGACGGATCATGATGGCTTGACGAGCCCCTGAGGGATTCAAAAACCTTCGGTGGGACGTGTCCCGGTCGGGCGCTTCACCGAGAATCGTTTTTTATGGGCGGGAGTGCGTGGATGATCCGTGATGGCCGCGGATGCCGTGGATCCGGTTGCGAAGCCGTCGCCATGGCAACCCGTGAAAACGGTGTTGGGATGGCTGGAGGGGCCCCGGCTCCAGTTCGTGAACCTCGCCACCTTCTTCCTTGTCGTCAATCTCACCGTGGACTTCCCGAATCCGCCGGCCCACGTGGCCGTCGGCGTAGGCCTCGCCGCCATCCTTGACGGGGTGGCCTCGCGGGCGCGATTCGGCGAGTGGCGCATCCCTTGGCCGTCCATGGTCGCCGCCCTCGGCGCGTCCATGCTCATCGACGGCCGCGACATCTGGACGTTCGTGATGCTCGCCGGGATCATGGTGGCCTCGAAGCACCTGATCCGGTGGCGCGGGCGGCACCTGTTCAACCCGAACAATGTCGCGGTCGCGGTCCTGATCCTCGCGTACGCGGCGCGCGTCGGCGTGAACGATTGGGGAGCCGCCCCGCAGAGTGTCGCACTCATGCTCCTCTTCGGCACCATTGCCACCGTGCGCGTGAAGCGGTTGGACCTCGCGGTCGCGTACCTCGCGTTCTCCTTCCTCGCCTACACCATGGTCGCAGCGGCCCAAGGCTGGGAACTGGCCACCGTGTGGGCGTTCGCGTTCTCGCCGCTCCAGATCCTCATCGGGTTCTTCGCCATCACGGACCCCGCAACGAGCCCCAACGGGCGCGCGGAGAAACTCATCTGGGCCGCGCTCATCGTGCTCCTTGCCGTTCCCGCGACCCTTGCCGGACGCGTGGAAGCCCCCATCTTCGCGCTCCTCATTGCGGCACCCCAACGGCATCTGGTCACGTACCTCGTCCGCGGCACGTGGCCGAGACCGCCTGCCGCCGCGTCCGCACCGTCCCGCCTGCCGCGGGTCGCATCCGAGTTCGCCCCCGGAGGCGATGCATCATGAAGGCCGACCCCACCGCCGTGGCCGTCATCGTGGCCCTCATGGTCGCGGGGAACGTCGCGGTCGCCCTGTCCGTTCCCGACCTCCTCGACCGGTTCACGCCCGCCATGCCCCATGGCTTGCGGGAAGGGGAATCCCCGGTCGTCGACGCGCATGCCCGTTTCGTGGACGTGGCCGACGCCGTGGGCATCCGGTTCACGCGCTACCATTGGACCGAAGGCGACCTTCCCTATCCCGCGGTCATCGGAGGCGGCGTCGCAGCGGCCGATGTGGACGGGAACGGGTGGACGGACCTGTTCTTCCCACCGGGCGGTCCCGATCACCCCGCCGCCCTGTACCTGAACCGGGGCAACTGGTCCTTCGAGGAAGCGGCGGCCAGCCGCGGACTCGACGTTCGCGGCTTCGGCACCGGCGCATCCTTCGGCGACTTCGACAATGACGGGGACGCCGACCTGTACGTTGTCGTGGACGAAGGCGGCCGCCTCTTCCGGAACGACGGGTCCGGCGCATTCAGCGATGTGACGGCCGACGCGGGCGTCTCGCTCGCGGGCGCCTGCGGGACTCGCGCGTGCCAGGGGGCAAGTGTCGCATGGCTCGACCATGACGGGGACGGGCTCCTCGACCTGTACGTGGTGAACAACCTGGATTGGCGCATGCCGGGCCTTGGCACAAGCGGGAACGACTACGCATCCCTCATCTACTTCGCCCCGCGGCAATCGAGCGTGCTCTTCCGGAACCACGGGGACGGCACCTTCAGCGACGTCACCGACGCGGCGGGCGTCCCGAACACGGGGAAGGGCCTCGGGGTCACGACCCTTGATGTGGACGGGGACGGCGCCATCGACATCGCGACGGCGAACGACATCACGGAGAATGCCCTGTACCGCAACACGGGGGACGGCGCCTTCGCGAACGAGGCCCGCGACCGCGGCGTCAGTGAAGTGAAGACGAGCATGGGCGTGGCCGCCGGCGACGTGGACGGCGACGGTCGTCCCGACATCGTTGTCAGCAACTTCCGCGGCCACCTCCTGAGCCTCCTCACCCAAGAGGCGGATGGCACCTTCCGGTACGACACCACGGACCGCGGCCTCGGCGCCTCGTGGAAGGGAACGGGCTGGGGCGTGGCGCTGTTCGATTACGACCTTGACGGGTGGCTCGACATCGCCCACGGCGTCGGTCGCGCCGTGCCCGTCGACCCGCACCGGTACGACATCGACAACCTGGTTTTCCCGGACCTCCTCGAAGACGCGGAGGATCACCTTTTCCGCAACCTCGGAAACGGGCATTTCGGGGACGCAACCGCGAGCGCTGGCTTCGCGGGCCACACCAACACCCGTGGCGTCCTTGCCGTGGACCTGGACAACGACGGGGACGAGGACGTGGTGCGCGTGAACCTCCAGGGGCAACCCGCGGAAGTCCTCCGGAACGACCAGGAAACGGGCCACGGGTGGCTCCAAGTCGATCTCGTCGGGACCATGTCGAACCGGGACGGCATCGGGGCCCGCGTCACCGTGACCCTCGCGGACGGTCGCGTCCTCATCCGGGATGTCGCGTCAAGCGCCGGCTACCAGACGGGGCTGCCCGGCATCGTGACAGTAGGGTTGGGGGGGTTGGGCGGGATGGGACCCGGAGGAATGGAATCGAAGGATTCGGGGCCCGTGTCGGAGTCGGGCGCCCACGGGCCCGTGCACGTGTCCATCCGCTGGCCGTCGGGCACGGTCCAATCCCTCGAACTGGAAACGGGCCGCCACCGCATCGTCGAGCCGTCCCCGGATGCCTGATCGAGGAACGCCAGATGCGGCCAAGGGCAGGACCCCTGGATCGGCGCTCCGTGAATCTCCGTGCCCTCCGTGTCCCCGTGTTGAATGGACTTCATGAGGAAGCAAGGTCAGTGGGGGCCCATTTCCCCGATCCGATCGAGCCGGCAATCAACAGGCATCCCACGGACTCGCGCTCATGCTCTCCCTCGCATCGAGTTCCTGGTCCACGATGCGCTTCGCCGGAGTCCGCTCGAACTGGAGGATCCCGCTCGGCCACAGGACGGCAAGCGCGTACTCCTCGACAGGATCCGCCCCGAGACCGAACCGCGGGCCCGTCCCGATGGCGAGGCCGGGCGTCCCGACGCCGCCTGCCTGCTGCATCATGATGAAGGTGCCCGTGGAAAGGGTGGTCTTGGCTCCGATTCCCTCAGGGTTCGACTGGTTGCCGCGCAGACGAAGCGCGAAGTGATGGCCGGCCGCGAGCCGGTTCATGGCCACGTCCGCACCTTCCTTCTCCCCCAGGCTCACCACATCCAGCCGGCCGTCCCCATCGAGGTCGGCGATGGCGAAACCGTGGCCGCTCGTCCCCATGGACGGGGCGCGGCGCGCGACCTCGTTGAAGCCGCGACCCTGGTCACTCTGGAGGACCCGCCAATCGCCACCCGGAAACCCGGCGAGCACATCGGACCACCCGTCGTTGTTGAAGTCGGCGGCCACCGCGAACGGGACGTCCCCACCCTTCGGAAGGTCCTGGACCCCGGCGTCCCGGTACGCGCGCCGGCCGGTGTTCGCGAGGATGAGGACACCCTCCTCACCCGCCACAAGGAGGTCCATCTGCTGGTCGTTGTCGTGGTCGACGGGCATGATGGTCCGGACCCCGGTGACCTCCGTGACACCTGCGGCGTCCGTGACATCCACGAAGGTCGCGTTCTGCACCGGGTCCTGGAGGAGGACGCGGAGGCGGCCATCGGGGGTGACGAGAACGAGGTCGAGCCGAAGGTCGTCGTCCACGAAGGTGAGGGCGAAGGAACGCGCCGGCGCCTCGGTGAGGTTGAGCGGGGGGCCCGGAAACCGACCGCCTTCGGCGCGGAGGAACCGGATGGGCGTACCGGCGCCCGCGAGGACGAGGTCGAGTTCTCCATCGCCGTCGAGGTCGGCAAGCGCGAAGGCGGTCGCTCCACCATGGGGAAACGGTTCGCTGGCTTCGAACGTGGCGTTCCCGTCGTTCGCATACACGACGATGCCGCCTTCGGCAAGGACGACGATGTCGGGGAGGGAGTCGTTCGTGACGTCCCCGATGGCGACGTCGCGGACGCGGCAGCCGGCGCATGCAGCGCCACGGGGGGCCGTCGCATCCGTGAAGGAACCGTCGCCCTTTCCAAGGAGGAGCCGCGTGCCGAGGATGCCGCCGACGACCAAATCCACCGTGTCGTCGCCGTCGAGGTAACCGATGGCGGCGACACCGCCGATGGCGGGGCCGGGGACGGCGTCGAACAGACGCGGGTAGCCGCCTCCGTTTTCCGTTCCGGACCCGGGGTCCGCGGGGCCGAAGCATCCGGCGAAGGCGACGGCCACAAGGAGGACGGGCGCAGCGAGTGCGAACGAACGACGAAGGGCCCTCATGGCGCCGCGATGGTGGCTGCCCGGCATCACCTTTCCGGGATGTGCCGGCATCCTTACCAAGGGGCGCGCGCATTGTTTCCCGTGGCTGCGCCGCGCGGCGCACCGGGAGGTTCCACGTTGCGGCATGCCGGGATCGCATTCGGATTGGCGTTGCTGCTCTTCGCCACCACGCCCGTTGCGCCCGTGGCCCCCGAGTTGGTCATCTACGCGGAGGCGGAGGGCCACTTCCGCGCAGGATTCGTGGTGCTGGCCGTGCCGGGTGCCGACGATCCGGCGAACCTCACGGGCGACGGGAACTCGGTGTCGATCCCGTTGATCGTGAACGGATGCCATCGACGCCTCGTGTTCGACCTCGTGTTCGACCCGGACCGCATCGCCGTGGACGACGGGGACGGCACGTACGCGGCCATCCGGTACGAGTACCGCGTGGACCTCTTGGATGCTGACGGCGAACCGGTCCGATCCATGCCGATCACCGAAAGCGGGTACTCTCGCCCCCTTGGCACCCTGCCGGAAGGAGGCGTGTACCGGGTGGATGTCACCATGATCTCGGGCGCCGCGTC